>NZ_JAKZEQ010000005.1:0-120491 GCF_022549155.1 Lactiplantibacillus sp. ME-2 | reverse complement strand
AAAATCAAGAGACCCTACACATTTGATTCGTCGAAACTTTGTTCAGTTTTCAAAGATCTAATTCCATGCGTTAATCGCTTAACACAACTCAATCATCATAACATCTTAATCAATATCTTGTCAACAACTTTTTTTAAGAAGTAACTTGATTAATTTGTCGTGGTTGCCGTTGCGACAACAGAAACTATTTTACCAATTACTGAAGAAGTTGTCAACAACTAATTTCAATAATTATTTGGTGGTGAGATGCATCTGCCGTAGCAGCAACGTTTACTAATATACCAGCCAGTTATGAAACTGTCAACAATTAATCCAATGTTTTTTCACTTTTATGAAAAGAACGGCACAAAACTGTCGTCAATTACACAATTACTACATTATATGTCATCGATTAACATCATTGTGAGATGGCACTATGTTTTCCAATTAAGGATTCCCTTTAGACAGCAAAAAAACGCCCGTAAAAGCACGACGAACGCTTATCTTAAGCCAGCACATCTAATTTTAAAAATTCAAATGACGTTTAACGATTGGTCGAATTCCCGCAACAATTGGGAATGCCAAGATACCACCAACCACAGCTTGAACTAAATTAGTCGGTACACCAACCAATCCAGTTGCCATCGTATACAACAGCGAATCTGACAAAAAGTATCCGACCACCATCACCACTACCGCAGTAATTATCGCTGCAATCTGTCGACCATGTGATTTGCTAGCACCAAGATATCCTGCTATTCCGCCCTCTAAACCATGAACGAGTAGTGAGAAAAACATATACTGTGGATACCCTAGCAATAAATCTAGTAATAGTCCGCTAGCACCGCCAACAATGACCCCACCACGCCAGCCAAAAATCAGTGCTGCAATAAAGATTCCCGCATCACATAAGTTAATATAACCGTGTGTCATCGGGATTGGGATATGGAAAAAGATAGAAATAACAACATTAAGTGCGATCAACATCCCCAGGATTGCAATCGTCCGTGTATTAAATTTAACCCCCACCAAAACTTTCATCTCCTCAATTGATTTTCATCTGGCAATGATCACACATTATTAATGTGACCTAAATAAATTTTACACCAGTTCTTACTTGTAATAATAATAAAAAGACTGGGCCACAACGGGTCCAGTCCACCTGCTAAATTAACTTACTTAACATGTGCCAAGAAGTAACGTTTCTTACCACGACGTACAATGACAAATTTACCATTAAAGGCTGCGGACGGATCAATCTCGGCCTCGACATCCGTCACCTTTTCACCATTGATTCGAATCGCACCGTTTTTAATATCTTCACGTGCTTGACGCCGAGAAGGTTCGAATTTCGTAGCATCAACCAGCCACAAGACAATGTTTTGCTTTTCAGCTGAGACGTCTGCTGATGGCACACCCTTGAAACCTTGTTCAATTTCGTCCGCCGTTAAACTTTGAACATCACCAGTAAACAACGCCTTAGTAATATTTTCAGCTTCAACTACCGCCTGCTTGCCATGAACAAATTCCGTGACTTCTTCAGCTAAGCGCCGTTGTGCTTCCCGTTTTTCAGGTGCAGTCTTCACCGTTTCGGCCAATCGATCGATTTTTTCATGACTTAAGAACGTGAAGTACTTGAGGTATTTGACGACGTCTCGATCATCCTGGTTGATCCAGAACTGATAGAATTCATACGGTGATGTCCGTTCAGGGTTTAACCATACGGCCCCACCAGCAGTCTTACCAAACTTAGTCCCATCCGCCTTCAACAATAATGGAATTGTTAATCCGTAAGCCTTAGCGTCATTGCCTTCTAAGCGGTGGATCAAATCGGTCCCCGCGGTGATATTGCCCCACTGATCAGCCCCACCAATCTGGAGTTGCACGTGTTCAGCACGGTACAAGTGTAAGAAGTCAACTGATTGTAAGATTTGGTATGTGAATTCAGTGTATGAAATGCCCACTTCCAACCGGCTTGCAACAACTTCCTTGTTCAGCATCGTGTTCACACTGAACAACTTACCATAATCGCGTAAGAAATCTAGTAATGAAATTTTTGATAACCAATCGTAGTTATTCACAATCGAAAAGTTTTCGTCATGACCAAATAACTTGTACATCTGAGCACTTAAGCCATCCTGATTATGCTTCACTTGATCCATGGTCTGTAACTTACGTTCTGAGTTCTTACCAGATGGATCACCAATAGCACCCGTCCCACCACCAACTACAACGTAGGGATGATGACCAGCCAATTGGAATCGTTTGAGAATCATGAAAGGAATCAAATGCCCAATATGCATACTATCCCCGGTTGGATCAATCCCACAGTATAGTGAGACTGATTGGTTTTCGGTAAGTTCCTTTAACCCGGCCTCATCCGTTTGTTGGTTAATGGCACCACGCCATTTTAAATCATCGATAATGTTCATGTTAGTCCTCCTCGTTATTGTCGCTGGACAAAAAAACTCGCCCCTGTCATCAAAACAGGGACGAGTTTTCCGCGTTACCACCCAAGTTATCACCAAATGTGATCGCTCATTGATTAGTAACGGATATCATCCGGCCAATGGCAGTTCACGTTATGTAATTCATCTTTGACTACAGCTCGGTTCGCACCACCCACCGAGTCGCTAGACTGTTGGGTCAACGACTACTAATTAACGATCACTACTTTTTAATTATTACCTAACATCATAAGCACTCCACTGCCAAAAGTCAATCCTATTTTCGGTCAAAACATCACATTAAACCCACTAATCTAACCATAGTGTCTGGCTTGTGAATGCGGTTGACGTCGACACGGTGATATAACCAGACTACTGGCACTCATTCATTGAACTCCCAGGTAAAAACTTAATTTTTAGCATCCGCCGCAATTTTGATAACGGTATTGGCTTGTTGGCCTTGAACCTTAGCAACCTGTTTGCCATTTTGCCATTGAACTGAGTTTGCCTGTCCGTTTT
This sequence comes from Lactiplantibacillus sp. ME-2, assembly GCF_022549155.1. Classification (NCBI taxonomy): domain Bacteria; kingdom Bacillati; phylum Bacillota; class Bacilli; order Lactobacillales; family Lactobacillaceae; genus Lactiplantibacillus; species Lactiplantibacillus sp. ME-2. The sequence goes on along the minus strand of NZ_JAKZEQ010000005.1, from coordinate 117,546 downwards.
GTGGGGTATCGTACACGGTAACGGCACCACTCGTGACATTTTTACTCGTCAAATCTTGCTTTTGAATCTGATTATTGACCTGATTAGCAAACTTGGTCGGATTACCAGCAACGTCCTGTGTATTGGCAATCGTTGTCACTGACCAACTACCCGTGTTCCAATGAACATACACTTTGCCCATCGTCCCTTGAACCGTTGCCGCTGTACCTGAATTAAGTGTCGTACGCTGACCCTGTGTATTCGCTAAGTAATCGACTTGGCTGCTGGCATCACTTTTCGTATTGTAGTTCGTCTGTTGATACGTCGCAGTCGTCGAACTAGTCCCAGCTTTGGCGTACTTCACCCGGTAGTTTCCCTTGGTCCCACTTGCACTGATGGCCTTGACTGTTTGATTGGTTGCCTTGACGGTCGTAGGCGCTGCCGTCTGACTAACCAAACTAACACTGTCTGAAGCCGCGTGTAATACATTCGTTACTGAAGGTACGGCAACAATTCCGACCACCAACATCCCAGTTGCAGTGGCGATTCCTAATTGAATTTTGCGCTTAAAGTTCATGAAAAATATCCTCCTAATTTCTACAACAAATGACCGATTTTACTTAACCATAATTACCTTTTCTACCATGATAATGAGAACTGAGCGACAGCCATGCAATCAGCTAAGTCCTCGCTTGTCCCGAGAAGTGTTATGTACGGGACGTATTTGTGTTCGTTGCCGACGTGGTGCACGACGAATCGTCGACCCTCGCCGCTGCACCGTTACTCGTAGTGCGCGGCGGCGGGATTGCCTGTTTTTCGTTACTCGCTGCCTCAGTGACGGTTGACGTCGCGTAAGTCGCTGCCGCGTTCGCCCTTTTGAACGAGTCACCGGTTTTGTTCGAATACTCTTACCGGGCCGCCGAAGTTTAGTTGCTTTGGACGTATTCAGTTTAAACTGTGTTCCTGTACGTCGCGTCGCTTTAAGTTTTATCACTTTGGGCTGAGTCGCTCGGCGTCGAATGGCGCGATGCTGAGTTATTTTGCCATGATGGCTGTTAACACTGATCGTTTGCAATGACCGCCGTTTGACGCGCGCCACGGTCTGCGAACGCGACTTATTGCTTACCACTTTCTGCTGCACCGGCCGAGTCTTCACAGCTGGCTGAACTGCTGGCCTCTTAATGGCGACAACTGCTTGGCCCGCCCGTCCATGCTGTTGATTGTGGGCCGGCATAGTCAAATGGCGATCGTGCACAACTTTCAGTCTTGGTTGAGCTTTAATCGCAACACCGGGTGCGCCACGGGTCGTCCCCAACCACCACGAAACGGGATGAACACTAATAATGACCCGACTATTATCAACCGGTGCCGCTAGCCCAGCTAAATGATAGCGATTGGTATACTGCCATAACGCCGCCGAAACGATTGGTGGGTTGGGCGTTAGCGCACCAATCCACTGGGCATCAAACCGTTGCCGCGCTTGGTTGGCATACGTCAGTGCGAACGAAGCATACGAATAGAAGATCAGTTTTTTGTTAGTCAATGCGCGCATTTCACGATACCAAGCCGCAACTGCCGCATTAGTTGATCCTGAACGTACTGTATTAACTTCAAAATCCAAAGCATAAAAACGCGCAGCTTTATTGGAGCGCGCATAAAACGCTTGGGCTTCACGGCGCGCGCTAGCGGCATCCGTAAATTGCGAAAAATCATACTCACCAAATGGAATCCCATAACGAACATATAATGCCGTATTATTCGCTGCGTCCCGGTCAACATAATTTAAACCATACTGACGACGATTGATCACAAATAGCACTTGCGACTTCATCGCCTGCACCTGACTTGGGCTGAGCTGTCCTTGCCACTCGGAAATATCGACCACCGCGTGTCCCTGTGCTTGAACCGTAATTTGCATGCCAAGTGTGGCGACCACCGCCGTTCCAACTAACCAACTGAGCCTTTTAATCCCCATCATGCGGTCCCTCTCCCCATACTGTGCTCCGCAATTAAAAAAATTATCATCATAAGTTGTTGGTGATTCCCACAATCACCAACAACTAAACTGTCAAGGACAGTTTATGACATACCCATAACTTTAACATTCTTATACTACCAATAATAGGCCATTTTTAATGGGCTGGGGCGTCAATTCGATTTCAATTCAGTTACAGCTTGTTAACAAAGCGTCGCCCCTTTATGGTTAATATTATGAACAACTCTGGAAAGGCTGATATTTGAATTACAGTTTGGTTACAATCATGATATTGTTAACAGTTTCTCACCCGCTTTCCGGTGCCCGAACTACCCATACCACGGGATATTACAACCGTTTCATTCGAAAATACCGCCACAAAAAAAAGCAACTAATCCTCATCAAGATTTTGGCTCATCTTGACCAAGATTAGTTGCTTAAACTAATTGGTTCACAATAGCATGTTGTTAACTAACTAATGTGGTAACGTCAGAACAATGGCTTGCTTGCCCATCTGATTATAAGCAGCCTCAAAATTCTTCCAGCTGACTGCCTGCTGTTTTTCTCCGTACGGATTGTTAATATAAATCAACTTTTTAGTCCGGTTAAAGCCAACAATGACCACGCTGTGCATATCATAAGTCACTTTAACGGAGCCCTGTGGTGTCTGCCAAGTTTGCATCGTGCTGACCGGTGCAAACGAAGCCGTCGTAATTGTCCAAACGGGCCGTCCTTGTTCTAACTGTTCAATCACAGTATCAAAGTTTGCCCCCGTTAAGTCCTTCACCTGACTAGTCTCAGTTTTCGCCAATTTATAGATTGGCTTATGATAGACACCTAACCCAGGATCGTTACCAGTAATATCCCCAACAAACCCATACTCTGGATTCCCATGTTCGCCGTCACTATAAGTGAGTGGCACACTCGTAATCTTTGCCGCTAATTCATTTTTAGTGACATTGATATGCGCGTAATTCATCAACATCGTTAACGATGTGACTTCACAACCATTGTATAAATGTGGTGTTGTCATTTGATTCACTAGCGGGACGTCCAACTTGACCTGATTGACCGACTTGGGCTTCGTTTGGGAACTAGACTTAGCTGCATCCGTTTGTTTAGTTGTAAACGATGCATCAATCCAGTCAGAAACTTGTGTGCTTGTAAATCCAATGACCCCCAAAAGCACCATGGCAATTATGATCAGCGTCCAGGACCGGCGCCGTTTCCGTAAATGTCTTGGCATTTGTTACCATCCGTTTCTCTTTTAATTTGATTGACTACTTTACTAACATACTATGTAGTATCATACCATGGACGAATCAATAATACACCTTTACAATCTTAAAAAAAAGACTTGTATAATCAGCCGTAAGTCAATGCTGACAAGGATTAAGGTTAGCCCGGTTAATCATTAAGCAACACACTGCTTTAATAAGTTTATTGATATATTAGTAACCTTATTATCAATTTGTTGAATTAGCCCTGACCGTTACTTAGATTATAATTGAGATTGTCTGGCCGAGGCTGGCTTTTCCCAAAATGGCCTTGAATATTCGTTATTTGCCGATGAAGCCACCTTTCCTAATTCTGGGCACCTTCTTTATTTTATGAAGCACCGAGTCCTTGTTTTCAAAACAGCATTAAATTGGCCCCGGCGAATCCGTTGCGTCCTTAGATTATCTGTCATCCGTTTCAAGCCTAGTGGCATCCAAAGATTTGGCTTCTAATCAGCTTTAGAAAATTTTATGTTGATTAAAGCGCTTTCTTTATTACGATAGTAGTAAAAGCAGTTAAATCTTATGGTTAATTGTGAAAGGACCTGACCGGCATGGCTAATTCTGAAGACCAAATGGATAAACACTTACAATCCGCAATATTCGGGGCCCCCGTACTACATCCGGATGAACAACACCGTAACCTTGGCACGTTTCACGAACGAATCGATGTGGGCATTACTTTCACCCAAGCACTCATGCGTGACTACTCAACCGAACTAAAAAGTGAAATGGCGGCCCATCCTGATTACCAGCTACTCCTACATGGCTTGCTAGATGAAGACATCCTGAATCGCTACATTAAACTAGCCAACCAGCAGCACATCAGGTTTGCGATTCGAAATGACCTCATGTACCAGCACACACCTACGAGCCTCGCCATCGCCCTAGTCGCCAACTGTGCCATCACGCCACCGACAATCGATATCGATGAACGTTTTCCCGTTCCGCCACTTAACACAACTACCGATTGGTCGCACGACGTCCTCATCGATCACATTCACCGTCATCTGGAACGCAATCGTCAACTCTTCAGCATCAAACACCACTTAATCTAACCAGTGTCTTACTTTGACATCTATTGTGCGTGTTGACATGAATTATGGTTAAAACAAACTGTTTAACTGCATTATTTTCCGTCAGCCGGTGCGCGTCCTATGCCGACCTCCGGGGCTGGGTGACAATTGCTGGAACGCAGCCGACGTCGATTTGAGCTAACGCCCAACCCGCGTCATCTCAAATACGAGTCTTATTCTAAGCCGGAAGCAACCCACTTCCAGCTAAGAATAATTTGGCTACTGAGCATTGTCACCCAGCCCCTCCAGTCTCAAGCCTGTGAGGGGCCACGGGTTGAAGCCGCTCGAATGGCTGATGAACGACCACCGAAATTAGCACAATCTATCGTTGGCTATTTTGATACTGGAACTTCAAACAAAGTGTTAGGTGCATTAGCACTTTGTCGAGAGATTACATCTTACTACACCAATTCAGGATTAGTGAGCTATCTCAATATCACTTTCAGTCTGACAGTTGATTAACAAAATTATCGTTTATGAAAAGCAACGACGAATTCATCAAAAGCTTAGGTACATCTTTGTCCGCCATTCGAACACTATCCCGACTGGAAGGCATTTCGGCCAATGCTCAGCGGTGAAATTCCACTTAGCAAGCGTCCTTGGCTTGGTTAGTGGAAGACCAGTATTTAAGACGTGGTTTGCGGCTTAAATCTGTGTCCACCGCGTTCCAGCAATTGGCAGAAATGCCTGGAAGTCGGTGTAGGACGCGCCAACTAAGCAATTTTACGCTTACTCGACTTTTTTCCAGCGGGCCTAAGCTGGTTGCTTTTGATTTAAAAAACAGTCCGTTTTAACCATATTTAATGCCAATCTCTCAAATCGATGCATTATACACAAAGCCACCAACTTAAAATGATCAGCTTTCACTGATTGTCCTAAGTTGGTGGCTTTTACTTTATCAATCAAAAGACTTAATTGACTTCACCATTGGCCCACTAGTTAAAATAATTGCATCACGCTAATTACGATTGGTGGCACTAGCAAGGCTGGTAATAGGTTCAACGTACTGAATTGCTTGATTTTCAACATACCTAAGCCGGATGCTAGAATCAAGATACCACCAACAATGGTAATTTCATTCAGTAACGCTGCACTCAACGCACCTTTCAAAATTAATGCTAAAACATACAGGCTCCCCTGCCAACAAAACAAGACGCCCGCCGCAATCGCGATGCCAAATCCGAAAGTGGATGCTAATACGATCGACGTGATGCCATCTAACATGCCATTCGTAAATAAAAAGGTGTAATCATGCTTTAAGGCTGCCTCAATCGGCCCCAAAATCGATAACGATCCAATACAGTACAGTAACACCGCAGTCGCTAGGCCTTCCGCTAAGTTGCCACCCGCCAAACGGCCCACCCAGCGGTCAAAATGCCCTTGAATATCCAAAGCTTGACCAATTAATCCACCAATCGCCAAGCTCACAATAAAAAGCACCGGGTACTTACTCTGCGGCATCCGTTGCACGACCGCATTAATGCCGATGACACAAGCCGCTAGCCCTAGTGCTTGTAATAATATCGCATGGTAAGCTGGCTTGATTCCTTTTTTAAAGATACTGCCGACCAAGCAACCAGCTAAAATCATACTCGTATTAAAAATCGTCCCAATCATATCGCCACTCCTAATCAATAGCTTAATCTCTAGCGCTTATTTCAATTTAAAATAATTAATTATCATTTAGTATAAAGTCTAAAGTTACTTGAGGGTCAAGTCTTGATTGGTAATTGTATCTGCGTCACCGACTGTGCAACCTGATCTGTAATCCCATAATCAATCAGTGCTGTCTCAATAGCTGTTCCCGCCACGTGCCAGCCGCGAGCACGACAATCCGCTAACAATTGTCGATACTGCATCGGGGCATCCAAATGAGTGCCGTGAAAAATCCGCTGCGCATAGCTACCAGCCGCCAAGTGTTCTTGATGGGGTGGCACCGTATCACCCGGTTCAAATAATAAACAAATTCCCGCATAGCGGTCAAAATGTCCGGCTTGGATGGCTTGCTGGTCGAGCATCAGCGCAACCTTGCCGAGAAAGATTTCGTTCGTCGCGCCGGTCTGTGCGCGTAGCTTAGCAATAACAAGTTCAATATCATCTTGAGGGCGATAAGGCTGACGTAAAGCCACCATCGCTCTTTCAGGTAACGTCACGCATTCAGTCACATCAAAATTGGCACTTTGGGCCGTTTTAATCTGGGCCAAGCGTGTATTGATCCGTTGTTGTACCGCCGTTAATAATCGCAATTGCGCCTCAACCTGCTGCTGTTGGGTCGTTAACATACTCGTCAGCTTGGACAGTTCACGGGCCGCAAAAAAATCGGCAATCGTAGCTAATGGTAAGCCGAGTGCTCGCAAATATCTAATGGTACTCAACCGTTCGAACTGAGGCGTCCCATAATATCGGTAGTGACTATGCGGATTGACTCGTGCCGGCGTCAATAACCCAATCTCGTCATAATAGCGTAAAGTCGCCACTGGGATATCAAATAACTGTGCGAGTTGCCCAATCGAAAAATCAGTTGTCATCCGATCACCCTCCTCCCCTATAGGTCTTATCATAACTTAATCGCTGAAGTAATTGCTGTAACCAGAATAAGATATCATAAAAAAGTTGCATTTCAGAAATTAATTTCTGAAATGCAACTTTTGGGCCTATCAATCATCAGTGATCATCGCCATCGCATTATTAATGCAGAACCAACTGACAGAGCTGTTAGCAATTATTTCGTAATTGCGCGCGCATGCCCCGCCCGAATCTCAGCTAAATACTGATCACTTTTGGCCGTATCAAATTCATGTTCTGACTTACCGATAATCACCGCAGCTAATGAATTGCCGACCACGTTAACCACGGTTCGTCCCATGTCAACTAGCCGGTCGATTCCCGCAATAAAAGCGAGTCCTTGTACTGGCACGCCAATCGTTGAAATCGTCGCCAATAAGACAACAAACGAAGCCCCTGGCACACCAGCAATCCCCTTTGACGTAATCATAAGTACAATCAATAAAGTGATCTGCTGGCTGAGTGACAGGTGAATCCCATAAGCCTGAGCTAAGAAAAGCGCCGCTAACGATTGATAAATTGCGGAGCCATCCAAGTTAAACGTATACCCAGTTGGGATCACAAATGAGACAATCCCTTCACTAACACCGTATTTCCCCATCTTATCGATAATGCGGGGCAAGGCCGCTTCAGAACTCGCCGTTGAAAAGCCAAGCACCATTTCATCACGAATGACCCGTAGTAGGTGCCAAATATTTAAACCGAATAACTTACCAACAATGCCCATCACAACCACAATAAAGATTGCCATGGTAATATAAGCAAGAATAATGAAATAGCCTAACGGGGCCAGCGCCTTCAAGCCCATTTCAGCGACCGTGACCCCAATTAAGGCACAGACGCCAATCGGAGCCGTGTGCATGACCCAGTTCGTCACTTTGAACATAGCTTCGGCGACAGCGTTCATAAAGTCCAGAATGATTTTGCCTTGTTCGCCAATAGCCGCCGTCCCTAAACCAAAGAAAACGGCAAAAAAGATGACTGGAATCATGTCACCAGCTGACAATGATTTAAAGACGTTAGTCGGGATAATGCCCATGACCGTCGACCAAATACCATTGTGTGAGACCGTCTTAGCGGTTTGCACATACTGACTAATATTCGACGCATGTAGTTGATGAATATCGATATAGTCACCAGGATGAAAAATGTTACCCATTAACAACCCTAAGGCGATCGCAATCGTCGTCATGATTTCGAAATAGATAATGGTTTTACCACCAATCCGACCTAACTTTTTGAGGTCGCCCATATTAGCAATCCCGGTAATCAGACATGCCACCACGATTGGTAAAACGATCATTTGAATCAGACTGATGAACATCGTCCCGATGTTTTGCATCGCAGTAATTGCCGTTTTATTGCCATAAAAGACGACCCCTAATACAATTCCAAGCACTAGCCCAATTAAGATCTGCCAGCCCAAGCTCAATCGGAACTGGCGATACCGCTTCATCTTTCCCTGCTTTTCCAAGCTACTTCCGCCCCATTCTCATTTATGGATGTTTTTATGAAATATTGCACACAATATTAATATTTTAGCACATTTTCAGTCAATATGAGAATTAAATTAAAAAATCAATCATTAAAATCAAATGGTCCCATTGTAATAGACGTTAATCTCAGTTGCTTTCCTCATAATCACGTAATTGTCGCGGTGAATCACTATTTCCGTTACCATCAGAATCCGAACATTAACCAAAATAGCGACAATTAAAACTAGCTTGGTTAGTAGTTGTAATCATTCCTAACCAAGCTAGTTTTTCAAGCAACAACTTTATTCAACGGCTGCGGCTACAACACCTCATCATGTCGTCACTCACTAACCGATTTAAACCGCTATTTGGAACGGGTCATCCGGTCATAGACAGCGGCACTAACCCAATCAGCGGTCCACATCCATAAAACATGCCCAATGGCTTCTGACACGTGTTCGGTCATTGGTTGATCCTTCGCAGCGGGAACGGTCCCCAGTGCTGGCAAGATACCATGGTGAAAGGCTGTCCAGATACCTAACCCATACAACGCGCTGCTGCCACCTTTTGCCCGGGGGTGCTTGCGAGCCCATAAACTATAGGCCACAGCAAACGTCGTTGAGAATCCGAAATGCATGACATAGCTGACACCTGGTAAATCATGACCAGAATATGAATACGTTGCATGCGTAACGCTGGCGGGAATCCCAATTTGTTGCAATAATTGTTGTGGGGGATTCGTTTGATCCCGCTGTGGCGTTCGTGGCGGTAGGATATTCTCCCACCCTAACTTAACTAAACCAGAAATCACACCACCAGTCACACCAGCAATAACTGCGGCCCGATGATTGAACTGCTTGTTCACCATTAATAATTACCTGCCTCTCTATTCAATAAATTAATCATACCAGCCTTGGTACCCATTTCGAAATAATTTAGCCTGGTAATTAAATAAAAAATTTGATTTACAAAAATGAACGTGATACGATTACCACATTGATTTATCACTTGATAAATGAAATTAAAAGGGAGGAATTGACATGTATTTAGGCTTAAAAGAAATGGCCCACGAAAAACTCAGATATGGGCTACTTAGCGGGGTTTTGCTACTAATTGCCCTCGTCGTCTTTATGTTAGCGGGCCTTGCTAACGGGTTATCCAATGGTAATCGTCAGGCTGTTGACCAGTGGCATGCTCAAACAGTTTATTTGAACGAAGATGCGAATCAGACACTATCAGCATCCCAATTAAAACTAGCAGACCAAGATCGAATCAAAGGTCAGGACGTCGCACCCTTAGCTAGTCTGTCCGGTACTTTACGAACTGCCAGTAATGGTCAAAAGACTAACGCTAGCGCTTTTGGGACCACTCGCGATAGTTTTCTGATGCCAAAAGTCATCTCAGGACACCGAATCAACGGCAAGAATCAATTATTGATTTCCGCGGGATTAAAAGACAAAGGCTATCGGATTGGTCAGAAAGTTCGCATTGGGACCACTGATCAAAAGGTAACAATCGTTGGTACTTTCAAAGCTAGTACCTATAGTATTGCGCCAACGGTCTACACGGACGTTGCCACGCTCAATCGTCTCAAAGGTAATCCCATCACCAGTGGCGATCAACAACCGGTCAACGCCTTTGTGACTAAAAAGAGTCATTTTAAGACTCAACATCATGGCAACATGCAACGTTTATCAATTGCCACGTTTATTGAAAAATTACCAGGATACAGCGCTGAGCAGTTGACACTCAACACGATGATTTACTTCTTGTTCGCAATTGCCCTAGCCGTGATTGGAATTTTCATGTTCGTTCTGACCCTTCAAAAACAAGCCTTGTTCGGGGTCTTAAAAGTACAAGGTATTGGTACCAAACACATCTTGGCTGCCCTACTCACTCAAAGTGTTGTCATGGCAATCATTGGTATCGGCATCGGCCTTCTAATTACGTTAGGCCTCGCGCAAATCATGCCCGCCGGATTACCATTCGCCATTGACTGGCCACAATTTGGTATTTATAGCGTGGCGCTCTTGTTAGCCGCAGTCGTCGGTGCCTTACTCTCATGGCGGACTGTCGCCAAGATTGACCCCGTCGTTGCCATTGGATAAGGAGGATGATATCAATGAGTCAACCAGTTTTAGCCTTACAAAATATTAATAAACAATTTGGTCACGGTCATACCGCTGTTAACGCTTTGACTGATGCCAATTTCGAAGTCAGTGCTGGCCAATTCGTCGCGATTATCGGCCCCTCTGGCTCAGGTAAATCCACCTTTTTGACGATTGCTGCCGGTCTACAAACGCCAACAAGTGGTCAAGTTATTCTGAACGGACAACCACTATCGAATCAAACGGAAAAACAGCGCTTAGCCTACCGTTTCAATGAAATTGGCTTTATCTTGCAGAGTTCCAATCTGATTCCATTCCTGACGGTTCGTGAACAGTTCAAGCTCGTCGATAAAATGGCCCGGCGCAAATTTGATCAAGCAGGCACCGATGAATTACTAGCAGAGTTAGCCCTTACTGAAGTTCGGGATGCCTACCCAAGTGACCTCTCCGGTGGTGAACGCCAACGTGTTGCCATCGCCCGCGCTCTTTACAATGATCCAAGCGTCATTCTCGCAGACGAACCGACCGCCAGCCTGGACACGCCCCGCTCCATCGACGTCGTCAAGCGCCTCGCCAACGAAGCTCATCAGCACCAAAAGGCCATCGTAATGGTGACCCATGACCAACGGCTGATTGATGACTGTGACGTGGTCTATCAAATTGAAGATGGTAAGATGAGTCGCCGCGACTCGTAGTGCTACTAACCACTGCACTTTAACCTCATAACAGTAAAAATGACCTCGCCAGGAATGTTCCTGTGAGGTCATTTTTACTGTTCATATTCACACGACTCATCAGATACTACGAATCGAAAACTAGAATTTACCAAGCTCAAAGACAGCCTGCTTCGGCCCGCTGGAAAAAGTGCGAGTTAGCGTAAACATGCTTAGATTTAGTCATCCGACACCAAGTCATCCGTTCAACTAATTAGCTTGCGGCAATTTATATCGCAATGCGCGGTAAACAAGTGCGACCACGTACACTGTGATAAACCGATCTAAATAATCCGTTCCCACTTGTATCAAGAAGACGGCCATCGCTTTGCCCATACCGGTACCTAATAATAATTGGACTAGCATGCTCGAACCAGACGACGTGATGCCATGAAATAAGATGACCGTAATCGCCGTGGATAAAAGTGTTCCGGGAAGTGAAATAACACCAGCTAGCCACCAATTTGACCGCCACGTGCCCGGCTTGATTCGCCGATATAGCAGACCAGCAACTAACCCAGTCAGCAGTTGAACGGGCATGAAGAACAGCGAGTACAGGTCTGTCGTCGCACCCACGATAACTCCGGTGGCACCCCCGGCCAACATTCCACCCAGTGGTCCAAACACAGCAGCAGCCAAAACGGTACCAATTGAATCTAAATAAATCGGTAATTTTAACATCAAGGCAATGTTACTGCCAACAATATTCAGGGCAATGCAGAGCGCCAATAACGTAATTGCCCGCGTTTTTATTCTCTTCATGCACTCACCAATTGGTGCAAGACTTGCGTTAAATCAGGATCAGCCGCACCGACCACAGTCGCTAAGAACAACCGCCAAAAAGCTACGACGTCAACCTTCGTCATGATTTGACTATTGGGTGTGTTGTGCCAGAAATCATGATCATCCACGATTGACTGCCCACGCGCGACACCATCCGTCACAACCGTCGTGTAGCTTTCAAAGCCACTCAGAATCGTTGGGTCAAGCATTCCGGCCACGGCCAACGGATCATTGATCACACAACCAATAACCCGTTCATATTCCCAATGAAAGTCAAAATAAAAGGTTGTAATTTTCTCAATAAACGCCCCCATTGCTGGATTGACGTCTTTAATATACGTTAATAAACTGGGTGTCAACACGATGTTACGCGTGACGTCTAAACCAACCATCTGAATGGGAACAGGCATCAAGTCAAAGACGACCTTGGCCGCATCCGGGTCACACCAGAAGTTGTATTCAGCCACTGGCGAACAATTACCGTGACTCCGATAACTTCCACCCATCAGTGTAAATTGATCGACTTGTTCAAATAAGCGTGAATCACGTTGCAGTACCGTTGCAATGTTCGTCAACGGTCCCAACGCTAAAATCGAAGTATCAGGTGCTTCAATCAGCGTCTCTTCAATAAAACCAGCGGCATCTTGAATCGGTCGTACCGCCGTTACCGCTGGAATCTGACTATTCCCTAAGCCATCATCGCCGTGGGTGTCTTGCGCACTCGTGTAGGCGACTTCCAATGGGCGATTAGCGCCCAAATAGACTGGAATATCCAATCGGTCAGCCAAATCTAAAATTTTCAGTGCATTTTCCGCACCGATATGGGTTGGCACGTTCCCACAAACAATTGTAATCCCAATCACATTAAGTGCCGGTGATTTAAGAGCCAATAATAGTGCTAAACTATCATCGATCCCGGGATCACAGTCAATAATAACGTTACGCGTTGCATTCATTCTCTTACCTCCGATAACTGAAGTTCTTGGTTTTTTATCCTGGGAAGTTTACGAACCAGGCCAGCTCGCCTAATTAGGTCAAACTGTATGTGATGAAATGCTAATCCAATTATAGCGGACGGTAGGGCCCTTGAAAACCACCAATCGTTACTTCAACTCACATCTTGATTGCCCGTATGCTACTTCTCCGACAATGATCACCACGACCTGCTCAACCCGCTGTGGATACTCATTCTCATTAGCCCCACAACATCATTATTTGCAGCATTCACACGCTCCCAGCGACACCTTAAGTAGTTTCCTACCTCCCATTTCGAACCAATTATTTAATTATGTTACTGAACTTTTACCGGAGTTCAGCAAGTGAATGACCGGAAAACATGGTACAATATGACTACTAAAGATAAAGTAGGTGTCGAATCATGCGTAAAGTTCAGTTTTATGGGGCCATTTCAATTGACGGTTGTTTAGCCACTAAGGATAATCGGCTGGACTGGCTGTTCAAAACAGCTGGTGCCAACGATGCCCCCACCGGAGCATTTATGCAGCAAGTTGATACCGCCATCATGGGCCGCCATACTTACGAATACACGATGGAACAAACCACTGATCAACTCATTAATCCATATAATCCGGCGACCCACAATATTGTCATGACTTTCCACCCCCACACCGGCGATGAACGCACCCAGTTCACCAATACCCCCGTCACGAAGATCGTCGAAGACTTGCGCCGTACCGCTGGCAAAAATATTTGGATTGTTGGCGGTGCTGGCGTCTTAATGCCGCTGTTAGCTGCGGATTTAGTTGATGAGCTCTACATCCAGATTGCACCAGTCATTTTGGGTGATGGTATTCCCTTATTTAAAGCAATTGACCAGCAACAGCGCTTTGAATTAGTTGACACCAATCGATATGGTCAGCTCGCCGAAGTCCACTATCAACGTTTAACAACTGAATAATGTCGTGATTAAAAAATCCCAGCCCGTTTGCAATACGCAAACAAGTTGGGATTTTCAATTGCTTTAAGCTTCACGTTGGCGTTTAACCGCCTGACGAAGTAATAGTGGTGCAATCAGCGTCGTTAAAATGATTGCCGTGATGACTGCCGAATAACGATCAGCTGATAGTAATTTGCCTTGATAACCAATCTGTGCAATGATCAGGGCCATCTCCCCACGTGACACCATGCCGGCGCCAATCTCATAGCCGCTTAACCAATTAAAACCCGCTAACCGTGCGCCGACCCCGGCACCAATGAGCTTAGTGGCAATTGCCGCAACGGTAATCACAACGATGAACCAAAAATCGTTCAAGAAACCATTGAATGACATATTCAGCCCAATACTAACGAAAAAGACTGGGATAAATACAGCATTACCAATGGGTTGAATATGCTCATCGATAACTTCATGATAGTCCGTCTGACCAACGGCGATACCGGCAAAAAACGCGCCAATCACGGCACTTAAACCGATTGCGTCCGCTAAGTATGAGAGTCCAAAACAAATCACTAGTGACATCAGCGTGATGGATGTTGGAACCAGTAGGGCATGCCCCACGGCCATTAAATGTGGCACTACCCACTTGACCACAAAGTACAGCGCCACAAAGAACGCCAACTGAATCGCCAGCGAGAGTCCCAAGTTGGTTGAGGCATGACTACCGCCACCACTGACTTCACTGCCAAATAAGCTGATCATCAAACTCAGAATCAAAACAGCCAGGACGTCATCAACGACCGCTGCACCTAAAATCGTCGTCCCTTCTTTACCATCGAGGGCGCCTAACTCTTTGAGAACCGCGACTGAAATCGAAACCGATGTGGCCGCGAAGGTTACGCCCAAGAACAAACTTTCAGTGGCGTTAAGGTGAAATAGTTGGCTACACCAGTCAATCACCGCAACGGGTAGAATGACCCCCAGGACCGCAACTAACAAACTAGGACGCCAATACTTCTTCAGCAATTTCAAATCGCTCTCTAAGCCGGCCATGAACATTAAAATAATCACGCCAAGCTCCGCGAAGTCTTTGATAAAACTTGTTGCTGAGACCCAACCTAATACGGCTGGACCAAGTATAATTCCACTTAACAATTGGCCAATCACCGCGGGTAGGCCCATTCGGACACTCAGGTGACCCGCAACCGCCGTAACAATTAAAATCAACGCTAAACTACCAACGTAATCCATTAAAAACCTCCTAAAAAAGGGCACTGCAAGCTCTGACTACCCAACCCAAAAGTAGTCCGGATTCTTGAAGTGTCCTTCAACCGTAAAATCTATTGTGCAATTAGTATAGCATATTTTTATGAGTCTAGCCGTGACATCTACTTATGAAAGCGGTTATAATAACTCATATACTGTTAACTGAAAGGTCGCTTAGTCGTGTTGAACATTCCTGATTTTCGTCAACGTTTTGGTTTTTTAGTCTTTTCCATTATTCTGAATTCTGCTGCCAACGCGCTCACCATCGCCACCAGCCTAGGCAGCGCCGTCTGGACTGGCTCCAGCGTTAATCTAGCTGACTGGACCCATATTTCATTAGGAACCACCTTATTACTGTACGGTGTGGTTGTCACGATTCTCAACCAACTTCTGTTAGGTCACTTTGATCGGCGGCGGTTTATCTCCAACTTGCTCTATATCGTGCCCTTTAGTTACCTGGTCCAATTTATCGGCTACTTTTGGGATTGGCTACAGATTCCCGCCCTGTCCCTGTTACCACGCTTAATTCTAAACGTGCTTGGGCTATTAGGCGTTGCGGCCGCCGTCTCGATTTACCAGCGTTGTAATTTAATTCAGCATCCGAACGATGATTTATCATATATCTTACGCTTTCGGTTTTTACATGGCTCCGCTATTATTGCTCAGTGGACCAGTTATTTGCCACCTCTGACGATTATCGTCGTTTCATTCTTCGCCACAGGTCATTTGCGCGCCATTGGCTTCGGGACGGTCTTTGCCTTAATTGCTCAAGGTGCCATCATGGGGTGGTCTGATCATCATGTTTTTCCCCATCTCAAACATCACGTGGATATTGTCCAGGCGCATCATCCGGCCTAAATGAATCTTGACAAAGTTCAGGCCAAGCCTCAATAATGAGAGTATTCTAATTTATTGGACTGAAGTAAATGAATTTAACGCAACTAACTAGTCAAATCATTTTGATGTTCATTCTCATGCTCGTCGGCCTGCTCGTTAACAAGCTCGGCTTCATGCATGCCCAGACTTCAACTGATTTAACCAATATCCTGTTATACATTGTGTCACCTTGCTTGATTATTCAAGCCTTTGAAAAGACATTTTCAGCCGACCGCTTGCAAATGTTAGCCCGGGTCATTGCTGGAATTGTGATCATTTATGTGCTCATGATCATTGTGACACAATTACTATTCAAACGCGTCTCTGACCAGAATTTGCGGCGCATTATGCGTTACGGTGCCGTATATTCTAATGCCGGTTTTATGGGGATTCCATTAACCAGCTCCCTATTCGGTGCAACTGGCGTATTCTATGCTGTTGCCTCGTTAGCGGCCTTCAATATTTTTAGCTGGACTCACGGTATCACCCTCTTCACCGGACAACAGGGCAATCGGCGGGATAATCTTAAACAGATCGTCTTTAATCCGAATATCATCGCCATTGTTGTTGGGCTACTGATCTTCGTAACCTCGCTGCAACTGCCAACGATTGCCAATAGCGCTATTAAATATGTCAGTTCGGTCAACACACCCCTGTCCATGATCGTTATTGGGAATAGTTTGGCAGACGTTAAACTTAACCGTGCAACACTCGATAAACGTCTTTGGTTAGTCATCTTATTGCGCAATTTATTGTTTCCATACTTGGCGATTGTTGTCCTCCAGCTAATGGGTATCACTGGCATCCCATTATTCACCACAGTGTTAATGGCTGCTTGCCCAGTCGCCGGAATCGTCGTCTTGTTCTCGCTCAAAGTCCACGGTGATCCCGGGCCAGCCGTTGCCCTAATGAGCATCTCAACGATTTTAAGTGTCGTTACCATTCCAATCGTTTTTGCTTTGGTCAACTTACACTAATGTGTCTCACTGCTTTTAGCTAAGACTAAGTAAACGACAACTAAAAATGAGCCATCAGAATTTTTCATTCTGGTGACTCATTTTTAATGACTAGCATTTGAGATACGGCTTAAACTTGGATCCACTGCGTTTTAGTAATTGGCAGAAAGCGCGCTAACTTTAGTTTGTGCTAAGTCGTGCGACGTCCATTGGCTTTAAACTGGCTGGTGTCAACCTTCAGCACTAGCCTATCTCAGCCATAAATTGCACTGCAAAACAGTGGCTACTTTGCAACCGCTCGTAGTTGTTCAATAACCTCTGGGCGTGGCTGAGTTAGTCCGGCCGGCGAAAACAGCTGCTCGACCAAAGCATCGCTAAGCAAGCGACGTCGATGTAATAATTCAGGAATTGCTTGGTTAGTGGTGAGCGCTTCTTTAATCAGCGCGGTAGTCGTCTCGTAACCAAGGTATGGCGCCAAAACAGTTGCCGTAATGGCCGAATGTGCCACTTGATCTGCACAGCGTTGGCGATTGACCGTCAATTGCCGCACACAGTGATCGACTAATGTAGTCAAGGCCTGCTGTAAATGCTGCTCACTGGTTAGCAATGCCCGTAACATAATCGGCTCGAAAGCGTTTAATTCCAATTGGCCTGCTTCCGCTGCCATTGTTACCGTCGTGTCGTGACCAATCACTTCAAACGCAACTTGGTTAACAACCTCCGGAATAACCGGATTGATTTTACCTGGCATAATAGAAGAACCTGCTTGCTGCGCGGGCAAATTCAATTCACCAAAGCCAGCTTGTGGGCCGCTCGCCAGCAATCTTAAGTCATTGCTAAACTTGGAAAGGTCAACGGCTAACGTCTTCATGGCCGCAGAGAATTCCACGAACAAATCGCAGTTTTGCGTTGCATCGATCAAGTCTGGTGCGGCTACTAAATCTAAATCAGTATTTTGATTTAATTTCACTAAAATCTGTTGTTGATACGTGTGAGTCGCGTTGATGCCGGTACCGATTGCAGTCCCACCCAAATTTACGATTCGGAGATGTTCGCCCGCCTGCCGTACACGGGTCAAATCACGCTTGAATAATTGGTAATAAGCATGAAAGGTCCGCCCGTACGTCGTCGGTACCGCATCTTCAAGCTGAGTTCGGCCAACTTTGATGGCATCTTGATAACGCTGCGATTTAACCAGTAACGTTTGTACCAACCGGCTGAGTGCCGTTAATAGTCCTGGGAGTTGCATGCAAAGCGCCATTTTACCGGCCGTTGGAAAAGTATCATTGGTTGATTGTGATTGATTAACATCATCGTTGGGATGAACGGCAACTGCCGGCATCAATCGGTGAGCCAAATTAGCCACCACTTCATTGACGTTCATGTTAGCCGAGGTCCCAGCACCCCCCTGAATCGCTGGCACAATGAAGTTATCCGCGTAACGCCCCAGTAGTAACTGATTACATGCCGCAATAATGGCGTGTGCCTTATCATTAGACAAAGTTCCGGCAGCCGCATTCACACTGGCCGCCGCTTTCTTGATTTGAACAAGACTTTGCATGATCAGTGGATGCATCAATTCCGTCGTAATCGGAAAATTATGAACGGCACGTAACGTATGAATTCCATACAAAGCATCATCCGGAACAGCTAACTTACCAATACAATCAGCTTCAATTCGCATAGCAAAACCCTCTTATTTAGATTTCATGTTACATCTTCTAACATGAATAATTAGAGTTTAGACCATTTTCTCTGAAATACAATCCTTTTAATTGATTTACGACTAATATTAAGTTCAACGCCAATTATGGTTAATATTCATTAAGCTCATCATCAGCATACTTCATATTAATTAACTGTCCCCTACTGCCAGCGCCTATACCAATCATTAAGTTATTACACAAACATCAACAGCCTACTTAACAACAGGTATCGTGCTAGTCATTTTAGGATTAATCATGATTAAAACGTGTCGTTTTTTAAGTTCAAAAACGGCCAGCTAAAAACCGCTGGAAACAGGTGCGAGTGGGCGTAAACATGCTTTTCAAGTTCGTCCTACGCCGACTTCCAGGTATTTCTGCCAATTGCTGGAACGCGGTGGACACAGATTTAAGCCGAAGCCCACGTCTTAAATACTGGTCTTCCACTAACCAAGCCAAGGACGCTTGCTAAGTGGAATTTCACCGCTGAGCATTGGCCGAAACGCCTTCCAGTCGGGACAGTGTTCGAATGGCGGACATGTGCGTACCCAACTTTTGGTAAATTCGTCATTGTTTTTCATAAACAATAATTTTATCAATCAACTGTCAGGGTGAAAATGATATTAGGATGTCTCACTATTCCTCAATCAACATCGTAATAATTGGCCGTCTCGACAAAGTGGTTAATACAACCCTAACGTTTCGTTTAAAGTTCCCGTATCAAAATAGCCAACAACAGATTGTGCTAAGTTAAGTGGCCGTTCATTAGCCATTCGAGCGGGTTCCCGACTGTAGGGGCTGGGTGACAATGCTCAGTAGCCAAATTATTCTTAGTCGGAAGTGATTTTCTTCCGGCTTAGAATAAGACTCGTATTTGAGATGACGCGGGTTATGCGTTAGCTCAAATCGACGTCGGCTGCGTTCCAGCAATTGTCACCCAGCCCCGGAGGTCGGAATAGGACGCACACCGGCTGACGAACAACAATCTAAACTTGACACGTTTTAATCATGATTCATGACCGATTAACTAATACACTGCTAATGTTGCGCTTGTCGTGTCACCACCCGTGGATAATGAACAAAGTGGGCATAAAAGCCAATCATTAACACGACGACCGCTAACCCGCAGACGCCGTTCCAACCAGCTAAATCCCATAAGACGTTGCCACAAAATGAACCTAGGGCGCCACCCATGAAGTAGCCAAACATGAATACCGAATTGAAACGGCTACTGGCATGGACATCGATGCTTTGAATCCGTGTCTGATTCGCGACCTGCCCGAATTGAGTACCTAAATCAAGAATGACAATACCAATAATTAACCCCACCAAATGCGTACCACTCAGCCAAAACACTACGTAGGCTAATGTTGATAACACTAGACCCAAGCCGATAATCGTTCGGGGCCGAAAACGATCAGCTAGACGGCCAATTAAAGGGGCTGCTAACACACCGGTAACACCTAGCAACGCAAGCAGACCAGCTTCACGACTTCCCCACCCGTATTGATGTTGCAAGTAAAAGACGAGTGTTGCCCAGAAAATATTAGAAACACCAAACAAGACAAATCCGTTAACAGCCGACGCTCGCAAAACCGGATAGCGTTTTACTAACTGAGGTACTGTCTGAATCATGGCTTTATAATTCGTGGTATGTGTCGTCACGGGATCATGCGGTAATTTTCGCCACAAGACGAGCCACAATCCTGCAATCAAGATAGCGGCAATCAGATAGACCATCTGCCAAGGCAAATAGCTCGCAAGTACCCCACTGACAGTTCGTGACAAGAGAACCCCCACGAGCAAGCCACTCAGGACGTTGCCCAAGACTTGACCACGCTGATTACGAGGTGCGAGAAAGCCGGCGTACGGAATAATAACTTGTGGTGCCACCGAGGTTATCCCAATCAGTAAGCTTGCCAAGGCGTACACCCAAATATTGGGAGCCACGAAGGCTAGTAACGCTGAAATGATTGCGAGTACCAGTAAGCGCATAATCAACATTCGGCGATTCATGATATCACCCATGGGTACAATTAAGAGCAACCCAAAGGCATAGCCTAACTGCGTCAGCATTGCCACCGCGCCAATAACGGCGTTTGGGAGATTAAACTGTTGCGCAATGTCCGCCTCAATCGGTTGAATATAATTAATATTAGCCACTACAATGGCTGCGGAGATCGCCATTAATAGGACCGTACTTTTATTTAAAGATTTTGAATTCACGTTAATTTCCTTTCCAATTTTGAGATTTAACAGCTTAGTCAAAATTAGAAAGCTTGTTCAACCCTGATGATCAACCAGTGTTTTAACTGTTGATCAACGGGGACACTACCGCGCACACCTAGTTAACCCACTGCTTAGCAGCGGCCAAATCAGTAACCATATGGGTCGGCCGTTCAGAACTAGTCGGTTGTCGCTGATCACGATTAATCCAAATCATCGGCCACTGCATAGCACTGGCTGGAACAACATCGGATTCATAGCCACGTGCAATATGCCAATGATTATCTGCCGTTAACTTAAAACGCTCTTGAACCGTTTCAAAGAAAGCTGACGCTGGTTTGTAAGCTTGAACGTCTTCAGCCGTAACAATCGCTGTGAACGGCACCTTTAAAGCAGCAATGTTGGCCGGCATAACATCCCAGGAAGAATTCGACATAATAATCAATTGATAGCCCAATTGCTGCCAGGCTATTAAGGTCGGTATAACATCGGCGTATGGTAATAGGTGTCGTTGCACTTCCAAGCATTCAACGTAATGACTTTCAAAGAAGTGTCTCTGTTCAAACAATCGATCTAAATGCTTAAGATCAGCCCGGACTAATGTTGAATAATCTAGATAAGGATTGACACTGGCAGGCTCGTCCTCATAAGTCGCGCAGGCTTTGCGAACCGTTAGTGGGTCTAAACCAATCGCCAATCCTAAATTAGCCACCCATTGATACAGCGGCTCAGTATTAATTAACGTCCCGTAACAATCAAATGTTAAATATTTTTTGGTCATATTTTTTAGCTTTCTTACTGAATGTCGATGAATTGTGCTGGCTATCATTAGCACGACTCACCACAAATTAACTAATATTATCTATTTTATTTTACCACGACACCGAACACTCAGCAGACCGCCCCAGTACCAATTAATAGGCCTAGGACTTGCATCGTGATATACTTATTGATTGTGCATTATTACAGAATTTATAAAAGAAAGGACGGTATTATGCCAACTCAAAATTCAACGTTGCCGCTTGATGCCAACGGCCAGCCCTATCACCGGACTTGGCTTGTATTGACTTTACTTGTCGGGACGTTCACCACCTTCATTACCCAAACACTATTAACGACAGCTTTTCCAACGTTAATGGCCGATTTTCATATTTCAGCAACCGCTGTTCAGTGGTTGACCACTGGTTTCATGTTAATCATGGGAATCATGATTCCCGTCAGTGCCTGGTTACTGACCCGAATCAATTCCAAGTATTTGTACTTAACAGCCATGCTTATTTTTGGTCTGGGAACTACGCTGGCGTACTTTGCCGTCAACTTTCAGATGTTGCTGATTGCCCGAATGATTCAAGCAATGGGCGTCGGAATTTCCGCCCCAGCGTTTCAAACAATCATGTCTTCAGTTTATCCACCCGAAAAACGGGGTTCCGCAATGGGGACAGCCGGAATTGTTATTGGCTTAGCACCCGCCATCGGACCGACACTCTCTGGCTGGATTATTGATAACTATTCCTGGCGGGCACTCTTCTTATTCATCCTGCCAATCAATATCCTAGTCATCATCGTTTCATTCTTCACTTTGCGGAAAGTCTTACCAACTTCCAAACAACCAATTGATTGGTGGTCAGTCTTGATCTCAACAATTGGTTTTGGCAGTATGTTATACGGTTTTTCATCCGTTGGTAATGCTGGTTGGGGCGACCCAGTCGTTCTCACAACTTTAGTCATTGGTCTGATTTTCATTGGTCTATTCGTCTGGCGGCAACTTCACATGGATCAGCCATTATTGGAATTACGTGTCTTTAAGATTCCAGCTTTCACCCTATCCGCAATCCTGACCGCCCTCGCTTACATGGCTATGATGGGCGTCGAAATGATTTTGCCAATGTATATTCAAACGGTCCTCGGTCGTTCAGCAATGGACTCTGGATTGATTTTATTACCTGGCGCAATCATGATGGGGATTATGAGCCCCATTACTGGTCGCATCTTTGACCATATCGGTGCCCGCAGACTAGCAATGACGGGGATGTTACTCCTAACGCTAGGAACTGCTTTCTTCCTATCAATTAGTGCCACGACCCCAATCTTATGGATCATCGTTGTTTACGCCATTCGGATGTTTGGCCTGACCATGGTTACCATGCCCGTCACAACGACCGGGATCAATGCGTTACCTTTCCGGCTGATTTCCCATGGGACCGCCGCCAACAACACCCTACGTCAAGTCGCAGCTTCAATGGGGACGGCCGTTTTAATCAGTGTCTACTCCAGCGTCGCTAAGTGGCAAATGCCGGGACATCAATTACTGACACAGGCACCTTTGAAATACCGTCAGGACGGAATCACCGCAACCTTAACTGGTTATCACATGGCGTTCGTTGTCTCACTCATTTTTTGTGCGATTGGCTTTGGGATTACCTTCTTCTTAAAAGCCAATCATTCAAAAACCATTAGTCAGGAGGATGATGCCGCATGATCATTGTCTTACTAATTCTTGCAACCCTTGTCTTTGCTGGCACGATGATTTTTTCACCAGCAGGCCGCAACCGTCTCATTGCCATTATTATTAGTGGCCTGATTATTGCCGCTAGCCTCATCGCCCTCGTCCTAAACGACAATTACCATTGGGGCATGCACGAGGTCACCCGCACGCAGATTCAAGACTTAGCCCCGCTAAAATCCAAACAAGTAGCGTTGCGGGTCCAGCAACTCGGAACAGGGTCTGAACGCGTCATCAGTTACCGGGTTGCAGCCGCCACTAAAGTCAGTCACACGGTGACCGCAACCACCACAACAACTAAACTGACTAGCGGTTCACCCGCGCAGGTTCAACTAAAGACCACGACTTGGCAGTTCAAAAATCACCTGACACACGTGTTATTCAGCCTAGGAAATACCAAGACAAAAATTGTTCAACGCCAATATTTGTTTACAATTCCTAAGACGTGGCAAGTGGTGACAGTTAAAAATTAGACGTTAATAAAACTGACTAACCATCTTGGCTAGTCAGTTTTATTTTGTTTAATCGTCATCACTTGTGGCGCTTCGCCAGCCAATCAACCGCTGAAACCTGATACACATTCTCATCATGATCGCCATCCAATAAGTGCTGACCACCTGGATGCTGAATCAAAAAGTCAAAGCCCGCCCGTTGCGCCACCGCATTGCTTGCCTGATTGTCCACCGCCGCACGAATCCGCAAACATTGCCGATGATACTGATTAAAACCCAAATCACAAACGCCACGGACGGCAGCCGTCATGACGCCGCGTCCCTGAAATGGTCGTCCCAACCAATAGCCGATGTTGGCACTGTGGTCGTTATCATCGAAGTGGTCACAGCTAACCATTCCCGCAACCCGTTGTTCAACGACAATGACTAGGTTGAGCGCTTGCGCTTGTTGTAACTGAGCTTGTGCAAAAGTTAAAAAGCGTTGTTCATCCGCCACTGTTTGAATCTTAGCCACCCATGGCAAATAATACTGATACTGCGCACGATTAGCGGTTAATAATGCTAGTAATGCCGGCGCATCGCTTTGGGGTAGCGGTTCTCGCAATTCAATCGCTGGTGTGACTCGATAAGTTAGCATGAACATTCCTACTCTCTTAGATGAAAAATCGCAATCATGATTAATTGAATGATTAACCATGATTGCGATTTAAGTGTATCAAAACCCAATTAATGTTGCAGTAATAACGTAATTAAAATCAAGGCGCTGACGACCTGAATCGTCCCCACGCCTAAGCCATACAGTGCTAAGCGCTTGCCAGCTTTCATAAAGTTAACAAGATTCAAACGTAACCCGATAGCTGCTAACGCAATGATTTCAAACCAACTACTGATTGTATGAGCCGTTGCGCCAATAATTGCTGGTAACGAAATCAAGCTATTCAATGCACATAAGATTAAGAACCCGGCCACGTACCATGGTAACCAATGACCGTTCCCATTACCACTGACGACAGCATCCTCAGCCAATTCATTTTCAATCGTGCGTTGGTGTAACCGGCCAAAAATCAAAACAACGACGACTAGCATCATAATCCGCATAATTTTGAAAATCGTTGCAAATTGAACCGTTGTTTGATTAATCATACTAGCTGCGGCCACTACCTGCCCAACTGATTGTAAAGTTCCCCCAATCAACGCCCCTTTAAGAATGACACTGCCACCAAACACGGCCATTCCTAAGACCGGTAACGTTAACATCAGCACTGTCCCCATCAAGTTAACTAAGGTAATGACAGTCCCCTTATCATCTTCATCCGCGTCAATAACGGGGGCGATTGATGCAATCGCCGACGACCCACACACGGCGTTACCGCCGGCCATCAGCATACGTACCGACTGGCTGAAACCCAGCTTACGCCCTAACCACAAAGCCCCAACGATCGTAATCGTCATTTGGCAAAGAATAAAGAGCACACCGAACCCACCAATTTTGCCGATTGTCTGTACCGTCATCGTCGCACCGAGCAACATCACGGAATATTCCAACAGCTTACTTTCTGCGAACTTAGTCCCCCGACCAAGTTGCGGTTGTTTCAGAAACGTATTGCCACCAATGATTCCTAATAGAATCGCGATAGTAGCCGCACCTAACGCTGGCACAAATTGCGCCAATCCTTGACTAATAATTGCAATGACCAGACTGGTCACTAACCCCGGTAAAATCCCTTTGACCTTCATTCGCTTTCTCCCATCTCTATCTCGATGCTTTTAAGTATACGAAAGTTATTTACATTTGAGAAATAAATTATTATGATAGTTACTATTAATAAACATAATAGTTAGGGGTGAACACAATGTTTAAACAATTGGAAACGTTCTGTGCGGTATACGAAACTCGCAACTTCTCCCATGCCGCCGAGCAACTTTTTATTTCCCAGCCGACCGTCTCAACACAAATCAAACAACTTGAAGCCGATTTACAAACCACGCTCTTAACACGTAACGGGCGCCAAGAAATCGTTCCTACTGCCAGTGGTCAGCTCCTCTATCAACAGGCTCAAAAGCTGTTAACAACTTGGGCCGCTACCAAAACAGCGGTGCAATCACCACGCCACTTAGTGAAAGTTCCTTGCCGGATTGGTGCCTCACACACAACCGGGCGTCTGATTCTACCCACCTTATTAGCCAATTTGAGTGCCGTCAGTGATCGCTTTGACTTTCAAGTGACGCTTGCCAATTCGGCCGAAATTTTGACCGCTATGTCCCAACACAAACTGGACTTTGGTTTAGTTGAAAAGCCACTCGTTACTGACCAGCTCAATCGCTTGCCATTTGGTCACGATGAGCTCGTCCATGCGGGCGACTTTGCCAGTCCCCTCTGGCTGCTACGTGAACCTAATTCCGGTGTGCGTCATTATACCAACGCCTTTTTAAAAGCCCGCAACATTCAGCCAGCACAAGTCATGGTCATCCACAGTAACCAAATCATCGCGGACCTCCTCGCTCATGGTATCGGCCAAACAATTATTTCACGTCACGTTTTAAGCAACGAGATTCCCATCGAACAGCTAAGTGCTCATTACCAACGCCAATTCTTTTTACTGACTAACACGCAACCGGCAGCGGCACTGCGCCCCGTACAGACTGCAATTACCCAGTACCTAACAACGTGGTCAGATTAGCAATCCCCGCCGTTGTTATTAGGTCTTTTTGACATTAGCGTTTAAAAAATGGTCTGACCACTAAAGTCAGACCATTTTTGATATTCACTGAACAACCGGCTGCCACTGTTGCCAAACTTGTTCATCACTATATTGTTCACTACTCCGATAGGCACCCTTGCTAAGTCGTTGCTGACGTTGCGGACTTTCAAGTGTTCGGGTCAGCGCTCTGACTAGTTGGTTGACGGCACCATCCGTGACCAGATAACCATTCTTGCCATCCTTCAAAACATCCTTAGGACCATAGTTAATATCATAAGCAATTGCTGGCACACCATGACTAAGGGCTTCAATTAACGATAATGGCTGCGCATCACTTTCACCAGTATAAACGTAAGCACCGGCTTGATCATAAGCCATTGTTAAGTTCGGTTGATACCCAGCAAAAGTCACGGCGGTCTCTAGGTGCAACTGGGACACTTGCTGTTTTAGACGGTCAAGTTCACCACCATACCCGTAAATCACTAAGGTCGCATCCGTAATCTTATGGTGCACTTGGTCAAAAGCTGTCACCAGCTGATCGACGCGCCGTTCCGCATCCAAACGGCCGGTATAAATAATTTCATGCGCATGACGTTCACTGATCGCAATTGGTGCGTGCTGAGCTTGCTGTTTGGAAACAACGGCCGCTGAAATCGTCAGGATTGGGACACTCGGTTGACCACCGAGCCACTGCGTCAAATCTTGCTTCTGTTGTTCGGTACTCGTAATCACACCGTCCCAAGCACTCAGAAACTCGTGCAGGCCATAAACATACGCGTTATTCAAATTAGAATAGACTTGATCACGCGGATCGACTGCATGTGGCGTGGGTAACCACAAATATTTTTTAGCCGCCGTCTGCATGTTCACCACCGGCCACTGAGCAGCTAACGGCCGATCCGCAATAAAGACGTTGTTTTCATCATATTGCTTGTTCAGTTCATCTAAGAAGAACCGGTACCATTCTTGTTCACCATTAAAGTAGTAGTCACGGCCATGATAATTGATAAGATGGCACAACGAAACATAATTAGTCCCATTATTATCATGCGTATAATACTGTTCGGCCATCCGACTACCATCTGGTCGATAGAAAATATCCGTGATTGGTTCCCCGGCTGACGAGAAGAATTCATCACGGGCCTTAAAGCCCCGTTCATCATAATCAGTACGCTGAACAAGATTATTGAAGTGATCAAAAATTTCAATGAAGTACACATGCCCCACCGTGCTGGGGACAAAGTGGACCTTAGCAACCAGCCGATCACCAGCTCGCACCTCACTGACATTGGGGTCCGGCTTAATGTCATAGGCAGTTGGCCAGTTCAAATCAGCCATCTTGATGACCCGACTGGAAAAGCTGGTCGTTTCACGAAAAAAGTCAAACAAGTTGGCCATCTGATCATCGGCAATATTGAAGCGCCGCATATTCTGATGTAACAAACCATCGAATTGACGCGTTACTAGTTTAGCCGGTGCCTGATGATCTTTAAACAACTGGAGCCGTTTAAATTCGGCATGTTCCACACCAGAATTTAACGCCATTAAATATTGGTTCACAAAAAAATTCATCGCTGTGTTGCCCCCTCAACTTGATAAAAATCGGCTGCGGCTTTCATGAGTGGTTGCCACTGTTGCCAAACAGCCGTTGTGCTAAAGCGTTGGGCATCTTGATAAGCCTGTTGACTATACATGGCTAACTTTTTCGGCTGCGTTAACAAGTCGATCATCGCCGTAGCCAACGCATTTTCATCATTGACCGGCACCAATTGACCATCGTGACCGTCCCGAATAATATCACGTGGCCCATATTTGACATCATAGGCAATCTGGGGCACCCCGTGGGCCTGGCCTTCAAGCAAGGCAAGTGCAAAACCTTCTGCCCGCGACGTTAACATCGCCAACTGCGCATCATTATAGACAGCTGTTAAATCGGTCGTATAATCATTAAACGTAACTGCCGCTTTCAGTCCCAGCTGTTCCACAAGTTGATGCAGTTGTTTGCCGGTATCTCCATTTGCATAGCCCCAGAAATCAAGGGTCGCATTCGGCACTTGGGCCAATACCTTTTTGAATGCCCGGATCACCTGATCTTGTTGCTTTTCTTCGGCTAAACGCGCCACAAAAATAATCTTGCCTGCGGTGCGCTGATCAAAAGATGGCTTGGGCGCATTCAAAGTCGCGTCATCGACAATCCCAACTGGAATCGTATAAACGGCGGGTTGATTGCCAAAGCGGGCTTGAAAGTCAGCAGTTTGTTGCTTAGTCGACGCAATAACGCCATTCCATTGGTCTAGGTTATTGAGCGCGTAAGCATAATTAAAGTTGAGACTAGCCGTCTTCGGATGTGCTGGATCATTAACGTGATTACTGTGTAAGTGCATGACTTTAAACGCTTTAGTTCGCATGTGAAGTGCGGCGTAAGCCAACTCATACGTCCGATCAATGACAAAGACCGCATGCGGCGTCCTCCGATTAAGTTCATCGAGGAAAAAGGTTGTCATTGCCGTTTCACCAGCAAATGACCAGTCTTGCCCCTCATAATTAATGAATCGATAAAGTGAATTTTGGACCTGATTTTGTCGATCTGCCATATGAAATGTCTGATAGACGACCTCCCCGTCCGGATTAAAGACTTGTTCACTTGCTACTTGTCCATCAGCGGCATAGAACTGTTCAAGCCCTTTAAATCCCCGGGTATCGTACCAATCGGTCTTCACTAACTTACCATTTTGATCATAATATTGGATATTGTTCAGTTGTTTTTGAGTGTTCAGAAATGTATTGACCTTCATTAATAATTGGTCATTTTGATAAACTTCATAATGACGCCCAACGGGTTGCACCCGCAAGTCCGGTGCTAGATGCAGGTCTTCAATCGTCATCTTAGTCGTTGACCGTTCACTGGAATGCTGAATGAAATCAAACAGATTAATTTGATTTTCAGCCGCAATCCCTGCTGCTGTCAGTGTCTGGTGTAACGATAATGAAAAAAATCGCGTGACCATCTTAGCAGGAACGTGATGCTGGTTAAAAAGTGCCAGCCGTTTCATCTCAGCATGTTCAATTCCCGATTTTTTCGGATTAATGCTGGTATTCACAAAATAATACATTATTACTCGCTCCCTTACACGACGTTCTGCTTAACGGTCTCGATTATAACAAATTTTACTGAATTAATAAGAATATCGCTCACAGCTTTAAACCATTTTTTAAGTTACCTTCTGAATTTTACCGCGAGTGTGATGATAATGTGGCGAAAACATGATGAAAGTGTTAACTTGTTACACCATGTTACTTTATTACAAAATTGGCTCAAACCGTAATCTGTTATTTATTGCTTTGCAATCTGCGGTCGGTATACTAATCACCATTCAATCGAAATAACAACACAACTTTTATAGGAGTGACTGATTAACTTATGAAAATTAAAAATGCCCTATTAACTTCATTGGCAGCTACCGGTCTGTTAGCTTTAGGTACTACCGTTGCTAATGCCGATACCGTTGTCGTTAAAGCTGGCGATACTGTCAGTGAAATTGCTTTAACGCATAAGACGACCATCAAAGCGATTCAAAAAGCCAACCATTTAAAGAACGTTAACTTGATCTATATCGGTGACAAACTGGAAGTCAACGGCAAACACCACGCAACCACGGTTACTGCCCAAGTACCAACTAGTGCTGCTTCAAGTACGGCTAGTTCGACCAGTACTGCCAGTTCAACGGCCAACAGTACTAGCACCCAAAGTGCCAGCAGCGCATCCGTTAGCAGCAGTACAAGTACGTCAGCAGCTAGCACGGCTACCAGTTCGTCAACGACAAGTGTCGCCTCAAGTAGTGCTGCCAGCTCATCAAGCACAAGTGCTGCTTCAAGTAGCGTGACCAGCACGTCAACCGCCAGCGCGGCCTTAAGCAGTGCCACCAGTTCATCAACCAGCAGTGCTGCTTCAAGCAGTGCCGCCAGTTCGTCAACTAGCAGTGCCACTTCAAGTTCTGCAACGAGCCAAGCTAGCACGGCGTCAAGTTCAACCGCCACTTCCGCATCTATGACGAAGTTGAGCAACACCACTGCTTCCAGTGCCGCCAGCACAAGTACGGCAGCCAGCAGTAGTGCTACCACTTCAAGCAGCACCACAACGAGCACTAGCAGCAGTTCATCAACAACTAGCACATCAAGTAGTGCTGAAGCTGCCGCAAAAGCCTGGATTGCCAACAAGGAATCCGGTGGCTCCTATACCGCATCTAACGGGAACTATTATGGTAAGTATCAACTCAGCAAGTCACTTCTAAACGGTGACTACTCAGCTTCTAATCAGGAAACCGTCGCTGACCAATACGTGGCTTCACGCTACGGTTCATGGGTAGCGGCCAAGGCCTTCTGGGAAGCCAACGGTTATTACTAAACACATTCATGCACAACTGAACATACAATCAGCGCGGTCCTATATGGGGCCGCGTTTTTCTGTTGCCATATAGGTGCATCGGACTTGCCTGACTGCAAACTGGCAATCCCCCCATGATCGGCCCTTATTGCAGTCCTTCATCAACCACTATGCAAATGGTCTGCTGGTAAAGTCGAACACGTGCAAGCCGCAGTCAATTTGGGAGGGCTTTTCAAAAGTCCAATTCTACCATGCCCCCCACCGTCAACGTAATCACGTTACGCAGGTCACTACATTGACACACTCGTCACTAAGATTGCATTGCAAATTAGCGGTAATGTAAGCGTTAATCTGTTACACTATGTCTTAATCGGGCATGTTTTATTTTCTAAAAAGTCCGTCAGTAAGCAAATTGCGCTTAACGAACCGCTTACATGATGGTAAACTTTAAGGGAAGTCTAATCTAGTTTGGGAGTGAATCAATTATATGAAAATTAAACACCTATTATTATCCTCATTAGCAACAACTGGTGCCATTGCCCTTGGTGCAACTGCTGCTAAGGCCGATACGGTGACGGTCAAGGCTGGTGACACTGTCAGTGAAATCGCAGACACTCACAAAACAACCGTTGCCGCCGTTCAAAAGTTGAACCATTTGAAGAACGTCAACTTAATCTACGTCGGGGACAAACTACAAGTTAACAAACACCAGACAGTTAAAATGACACGGGCCACCACTTCAGTAGCCACACCAAGTACGACAACTACAACAACTAGTGCCGCCGTTCAAAGTCCTACTAGCACCGTTACCGCCACGTCAACGGTTAGTCAAAGCACAGCGAGTCAAGCCAGTGCCAGCTCAGTTACCAGTGCAGCCAGTCAAAGCAGCACATCAGCCGTTAGCCAGAGCAGCACGAGTCAAAACAGCGCCAGCTCAGTTACCAGTGCAACGAGCCAAAGCGTGACGTCGGCCGTTAGCCAAAGCAGTACTAGTCAAGCTAGTGCTAGTTCAGTCACTAGTACGACGAGCCAGAGTGCAACGTCGGCCACTAGCCAAAGCAGTACTAGTCAAGCCAGTGCTAGTTCAGTCACTAGTACGACGAGCCAGAGTGCAACGTCGGCCGCTAGCCAAAGCAGTACTAGTCAAGCCAGTGCTAGTTCAGTAAAAAGTGCGGCTAGTCAAAGTACAACGGTAACCAGTCAAAGCACGACGACCACCGCTAGTTCAGCCGCAACTAGTAGTGCAAGTACTAGCAGCACAGCTGCCAGTCAAGCTAGCTCAAGCACGGCCAGTTCAACAACAAGCACGACAACCAGCTCGACTAGTACATCTGAGGCTGCTGCCAAGGCCTGGATTGCTGCTCGCGAATCTGGTGGCTCCTACACCGTAACCAACGGTATTTACTATGGTAAATATCAACTTGGTCAATCCCTCTTAAATGGCGATTATTCTGCCGCCAACCAAGAAGCGACTGCCGACGCATACGTCGCTGGCCGTTACGGCTCATGGACTGCTGCTAAAGCGTTCTGGCAAGCAAACGGCTGGTACTAATCAGCATCTGCAATTATCAAATTCAAGCTTTATCATTGACATCAAAGCCAGCGCGGACGACTCATCGTTCGCACTGGCTTTTTTCATTAAGATATAGCAGTGATGTTCTGATTTAATCAGGTCGTCACACCACCAATTCTGTTATACTAACGCTATCCTAATTGAGACGGAGGGCTCACACATGCACTTAACATTGACCCAAACAACCATTAACCAGCAAACTTACTGGCTGGGCACAACGCCCACCGGCTTAGCCTTTGTCGGCCGTGCCAACGGTCCACGCGACGAATGGCAAGCCTTCTTCAAATCCGCTAATATTCATTATGATCAACAAGCTAATCAACAGGCCTGTCAAGAATTACATGATTACCTAACTGGTCAACGCCAGCATTTTGACATACCCCTCGACCAAACGACGGGCACCCCTTTACAACACCAAGTTTGGCAAGCTTTAACCCGTATTCCATACGGTCAAACTGCAACTTATTCACAACTCGCCACAATGATCAATCACCCTACCGCAGTCCGAGCTGTCGCCAGCGCCGTTGGTCAAAATCCACTCCTTATTGTGATCCCCTGCCATCGTATCCGCCGCAAAGACGGTCAACTTGGCGGCTATCGTGGTGGTTTGCCAATGAAACGCGCCCTATTAGCTCTTGAAAACGCCCGCTTGCCCAAATAAGCTTCACTTAGAACCAAGCGCACGCCCTTGTCACACCGAATCAACTATGTCATCATAAAATCAAACAATGATTGCTAATTGTGCCAATAGTTATTAGGCCTAATTAGGATTAAAACGTGCCAAGTTGTGTAAGTTCAAAAGCAGCCAGCTTAGGCCCGCTGGAAAAAGTTCGAGTTAGCGTAAAATTGCTTAATTGGCGCGTCCTACGCCGACTTCCAGACATTTCTGCCAATTGCTGGAACGCGGTGGACACAGATTTAAGCCGAAGACCACGTCTTAAATACTGGTCTTCCACTAACCAAGCCAAGGACGCTTGCTAAGTGGAATTTCACCGCTGAGCATTGGCCGAAACGCCTTCCAGTCGGGACAGTGTTCGAATGGCGGACATGTGCGTACCCAACTTTTGGTGAATTCGTCATTGTTTTCATAAACAACAATTTTGTCAATCAACTGTCAGACTGAAAAAGATATTGTGATAGCTCACTATTTCTGAGTTACCAGTCATAATAATTGAACGTTTCGACAAAGTAGAGAATACCTTCTGATGTTTCACTCAAAGTTCCTGTATCAAAATAGCCAACGACCAATTGCACCAAGTTAAGTGGCCATTTATCAGCCATTCGAGCGGGTTCCCGACCGGAGGGGCTGGGTGACAATGCTCAGTAGCCAAATTATTCTTAGCTGGAAGTGGGTTACTTCCGGCTTAGAATAAGACTTGTATTTGAGACCGGGCGGGTTGTGCACGGGCTCAAATCGACGTCGGCTGCGTTCCAGCAATTGGCACCCAGCCCCGGAGGTCGGCATAGGACGCACACCGGCTGACGAATAACAATCTAAACTTGGCACGTTTTAATCCTATTTCATGACTAATTAGCTCGCACAACACGTAATGACTTTATTTCAAGAATTGGGGGGACAAACTCATGCTATCCATCGCACATATTCAGAAGCGTTTCGGGACTGTTCAAGCATTAAATGACGTGTCATTTGACGTCCATGACGGGGAAATCATGGGATTGATTGGTCAAAATGGCGCGGGGAAATCAACCACGTTTCACAGCATCTTAAATTTTCTATCATTCGACGGTCAAATTACTTGGAATGGGCAACCGTTGACCGCTGATGACTACGATCAAATCGGCTATTTACCCGAAGAACGTAGCCTAATGTCCAAATTAACCATCACACAACAAATCGTGTACTTGGCCCGTTTGAAAAATCAGCCGGCACGGGTGACCAAGGGCAAAATTGCCGCATGGATGAAGCGCTTTGCGGTCAAGGGGCAGCCGACCGATAAGATTGATAAGTTATCTAAAGGGAACCAACAAAAGGTCCAGCTGATTTGTACTTTAATTCATGATCCCAAACTGATTATCTTAGACGAACCGTTCAGTGGTTTGGACCCGGTCAACGCCGACCTACTCAAGCAAGCTATTTTAGATGCTAAGCAACGGGGCGCCGCGATTATTTTTTCCAGTCATGATATGAGTAATGTCGAAGCGATCTGTGACTCACTCGTTATGCTACGTAATGGTGAAGCAGTCCTTAAGGGTACCGTTGAAGATGTTCGCGCCCAGTTTGGCCGGACCCGTCTCTTCTTGACGACTGACTGGTCACAAGCGCAACTGGCCGATCTACCAGGAGTCACCACCGTTACTCAACAAGGTGCCCGTCGATTCCGACTCGAACTTGCAGATGCTTCAGTTGGCCCAGCGATTTTTGATCAAGTCACTGCTGGTCATTATATTGAAGAGTTCAGTCAGCAGCCACCAACGCTGGATGAGATTTTCCGAACTGAAGCGGGAGGTGTTAACCATGAATAAGACTTGGATTGTGACTTTTGAAACCTACTTGCGGCAGATCAAGTCCTGGAGCTTTTTGTCACTCGTCTTTATGCCCTTCTTGTTCTTCGGGTTCGTGGCCGCCTTTTCTTATTTTGCTGCACCCAGCGCTAGTAAGAATGACATCGCGGTCGTTAGCACTAGCCCACAATTACGCACAAGTTTCATTAAGCAGAGTCATGTGGCTACC
The DNA here is from genome assembly GCF_022549155.1 of Lactiplantibacillus sp. ME-2. Classification (NCBI taxonomy): domain Bacteria; kingdom Bacillati; phylum Bacillota; class Bacilli; order Lactobacillales; family Lactobacillaceae; genus Lactiplantibacillus; species Lactiplantibacillus sp. ME-2. The sequence continues at coordinate 82,365 of NZ_JAKZEQ010000005.1, read as the reverse complement.
GCTAATAAATACCAAACACTCGCCAGCGCTAAGGCGGCGACAAAGCGCAATGACATCGCCGGCTACCTCGTTTTAACAACCAAGAATCAACAGTTGCAAGCGCAGTTCACTGGTCCTAATGCTGTCAGCAGCGGTGACAAGGCTAAGATTCAGCAGTTCTTAGCCACTGCCCAAAGCCAACGTAACGTACAGCGCGCACAACTAAGTGCCAAGCAGACCCAGGCGTTGGCTGTACAGCCAAAATTTACTGAACAATTACAGAAACACGCTGCTTCAGATAAAACAGCTAAAACGGTCTCCTTCTATATTGTCGTCTTCTTTGTCTACTTGATTTTGACCACTTATTCAGCAATCACAGCCCAAGAAATTGCCGCAGACAAAGGCACCAAGATTATGGAAGTCATCTTCTCGAGTACGACACCGCGGAAATACTTCAATGGTAAAATTTACGGTGTCTTACTAGTCATTGTGACTCAGCTGCTCGTCTACTTAGTGGGTGGCTTTGCCGTCATGCAATTCGTTAAACGTAGCTCACTCACAATTGATTTTTGGCAACAGAATACCGATCTGATCAATCAAGTAATTCACAACTTGGTCTCAATCAACTTGTTGTTTGCATTACTGGCCGTACTACTCTACACCGTAGCGTCGGCCTTCTGTGGTGCTTTGGTGACCCGGGTCGCGGATGCTAGCAAGGCAGCACAACCGGTCATCTATCTGAGTATGCTAGCGTTTTTCATGGCCCTAGCCTTTCAGAACACACCCACCAATCTCTTCGTTAAGATTTTCTCATATATTCCGTTCTTCTCATCATACTTCATGCCATTACGCCTCATTAACGGCATGGCAACGATGCCCGCTGCAATCGTGTCACTCCTGATTCTCATTGCAACAATCATTGGAAGTATGATCTACATTGGCCGAATCTATGGTGGGCTAATGTTACAAACGGATGAACTCGGTTTCTGGGGCAACTTAAAGCGCGGCTTACGGTTGAAGTAGGCCCACTAGTTGAATATTTATAACAACAGCAAGCACCCGGTCTAGCAACGCCATTATGCGCTAGACCGGGTGCTTGTATTTTTTGAATTCACATTTTCGACTTATCGGCAACTAGCTCAAACAACCGTTAACAACAGCTAAATCAAGTTAAGCCTGCTTCGTCGGATAAATCGTAAATTCGTTAACGTTAACATCTTCTGGTTGGTCAATGGCAAAGTTGACCACGTTCGCAACGGCTGCTGGACTGATTCCCACTTGTTGATAAAAATCAGTCATATTCTGTTTGGCCGTCTTATCCGTAATCGTGTGCAGTAATTCCGTATTGATGGCCGCTGGATATAAGCTGACCGTTCGAATATTGGTACCTTCTTGGGCACTTTCCATCCGAATGACTTCCATCAAATTACGAACCGCAAACTTCGTAGCACCGTACACGCCGGAGCCAGCAAAGGACTTAATCCCAGCCACTGAAGATGTCGTAATAATCTGACCAGATTTTTGAGCGGTAAAGATTGGCATAACCGCTGCCACCCCGTTCAAGACGCCTTTGATGTTAATATCAACCATCTGGTCCCATTCATCCGTGTGCAAGGCACTGATTGGCGATGTCGGCATAATCCCAGCATTATTGAAAATCACGTCAAGCCCACCGAATTGCGTTTGCGCTAGCTTAACCAGTGCTTGTACATCGGCCGACTTCGTTACATCCGTCACCTGATAGGCCGCTTGTCCACCAGCTGCCTTGATTTCATCAACTAAAGCAGCCAGGCGTTCTTCACGCCGTGCGCCCAATACGACTTTAGCACCATTACTGGCTAATTGCTTAGCGGTCGTCGCCCCAATTCCGGACGAGGGCCCCGTAATCACAACGACTTTGTTTTTAACTGTCATCTAACTATTCCTCCTATTCACCGTAAACTTCTTTAATCAGCGCCAGTGCTGACCACGCCTTAGGCCACCCCGCATAGAAAGCCAAGTGGGTAACGATTTCAACGGCTTCATCCTTTGAGATACCATGATCCTTGCCCATCTTAAAATGCGCCTTTAATTGTGGAAAATCACCACTAGTCATTAAGCATGCAATCGTAATCATGCTCCGATCATGTAAACTTAGTGCGCTTTCGCGTGACCAGACTTCACCAAATAACACATCATCATTTAACGCGGCAAATTGTGGTGCTAATTTGCCTAAATTGTCGCGTCCTGCGGTTTGTTTAACTGTCATATTAGTTTCCTCCTTCAATAACTGCTTTAACTTTTATAATTTTGCGTACGCTTCATCGTCAACTGGTTCGAGCCATTCGCTAGTTCCCTTAGTAATCGCGATGTGGGCAAACCAACTATCCTTTGTTGCACCATGCCAATGCTTCACACCAGGATGAATTGTGACCACGTCGCCGGGATGTAATAACTGGGCTGGCTTACCAGCCTCTTGATACCAACCTTCACCACTCGTCACCAATAAGATTTGGTATCCGTTATGATGGATATGCCAATTATTCCGACAGCCGGGTTCAAACGTCACGTTGGAAACATTCACGTCGACCTGCTCATCACCGGCTAAGGCATTCAGGTAACTTTGACCGATAAAATATTGTTGGTAGGCCTCATTCTTTACACCTAATCCAAATAGGCCGCTATTATTAGTTGTTGTCATATTAAAAACACTCCTTAATTATTTGCTTGCTAACTGATTGATGAATACAGCTTACAACTTAAAGTACACTTTAAGTCAACAATAAAGTTTAAACTTGCTAAAATAGGATTTCGTGGTATTGTTATTGCTAAAGTTACTTCAAATAAAAGTTAGAATAAGGAGAATTTTAAAATTGGTAAGGACTACTACAGAACGTTATTCAATCGGTGACTTCGCTAAAGCCGTTGGTCTCAGCGCCCCCACACTACGCTACTACGAAAAAGCGGGCTTGATTGAACCACATCGCTTAGACAATGGCCGGCGCTATTATGAGACTGCCGATATTAACTGGGTCAAATTCTTATTACATCTTAAAGGAACGGGTATGAGTATTAGCGAATTGCAGCAATACGTTACCTGGCGCGCAGCCGGCGACGACACGATTCCCAAGCGATTAGCACTGCTCAAGCACGTTAAAGAAGACTTTCTCGTCCAGTTCAACGAAGTCCAGCATCATCTACAGATTCTCAACGACAAAATTAATTGGTATGAAGAAAAGGAAGCTGGTATTACCCAGGATCACGAAGATTTTTCGAGTTACTTGCAACGGTTTGGGCATCACGAATAACCTGAATAACGCACAACCGTCACCACAATCATTATTAAGTTAGATACACCGAGGTTCAGTCGCCTTGCTCAAAAAAGTAATAGTCATTTCAAGAATCAATTCTTGAAACGACTATTACTTTTTTTGAAACCTTTTCCAGCATAATTTAATTCACGATTATTAACGTTTCCGTTAAGCCAGCAATTCCGTAATCATTTTTTGATAAATCTCGATGAAGCGCCCATACATATCCAAATCAACATATTCATTAACTTGGTGCGCTGTAATATTGCCGGGTCCGAAGACAATCACTTGCATATCAGGACTCTTTACAATATAAGACGATGCGTCCGTCCCACCAGGAGCACCAAAGTACGGGAGCCGTTGTTGTAAGACTTGTTCCCCAACCTTCTTCGCCAACTGGACCAACTGGCTATCTTCCGGCGTATGCACTGGGTAGAACGAACTTGCGATGTCCATCGTTAAGTTGGCACCATCTGCATTGCATTCAGCAATGATGGCTTCCAAATCCTTAATCAAGCGGTCATTCCGTAATTCTGGAATCGTCCGAATTTTTACTGACATTTTGGCACTGGCTGGGACGGTGTTGACCTGTTCGCCACCACTAATTAACGTCACGACAGGCACGGTTGGGCCCAATACGGGATTAACAATAGTCTTGAAACTGTCAAAATAGGCGGTTTGTTTCTGATAGTAAGTCATCAACATATCGATGGCGTTTTGACCAATCGCTGGCATCGAACTGTGGGCCGCCACCCCTTGCGCTTTAATCGTATAAGTCAGTGAACCCTTATGCGCTAATTCGATGAAGTGTTGTTCGGTCGTCGGATTAGCATCCGCCATCCGTTGCGCCGTATCGCCGTCAACACCTAACATGGCTTGAATCGACTTGGTCAGTAAAAGTTGTTTGTCCGCACCGCTTGGTTCCGCACAGATCAACGTTTGAATATCATCGGCGTAACCGAGTTCCGTCAATTGTTCAGCGCCTAAATGGTCGACTTCTTCTCCCACAGTTGCGAGTAACCGCACCGTGCCATGGAGTGGGACGTCTTGATCGTGCAATGCAATCATCGCGAAGACTTCAGCCATTAGCCCAGCCTTCATGTCCGTCACACCGCGACCATACAACCGATTATCTTTGATAGTTGCTGCCAACGGGTCCGTGTGCCATTTATCTGCATCACCCAACGCCACCGTATCTTCATGGCCATCCAACGCGACGACTGGACCGTGACCATCACCAATTTCGGCCACCAAGTTCACCCGCCCGGGAGCGTACTCGATTGATTGTGCTTCAATACCATGTTGCTTTAAAAGTGTGACCAAATAATCCGCCACCAATTGCTCATGGTTATTTACCGTATTCATTTTTACAATATCACTTAATGCCTGTACAGCAGCTTCTAACTGTGCCGTTTCTGCCATGCCATTCATCCCCTAGTCATCCTTAATTAAACTGTTCCAATCAATTTAATTATACCACTTCGGCTACCGTTGACCGTTGTCAGACACGTTTAATCGACAGATTTCAGTGCATCCAGCATATTGACTCGCTTTAACTTACGATGCATCATTCCCATGACCAATAGACTAAAGGCCAGGGTCAATAATGCCGCGTAAACGTAACTCAACGGATGAATCGTTGGTGAAAACATTAACGCGTTCGTTTCAGCCGTTTGCAAGATATACGCGTGCAACCAGTTACCCAAGAAACAACCGGCAATAATGCCTAAAACCGTCAATATCAGATTCTCACGGAAAATATACATCGTCACTTCACCATCGTAAAAGCCCAACACTTTGATTGTCGACAATTCCCGGATCCGTTCAGAAACATTAATATTCGTTAAGTTATAGAGCACTACTAGCGCTAGTGCCCCCGCCGAGATGACAAAGATCAATACGACTAAGTTCATGCTATCCAGCATTTTAAAATTAGTGGCTTTCTCTGTACTCATCAGTGTCACGTTCTGAACCCCCGCCTGTTCCAATAGCCGGTCCGCATAAGCATTTTCTTGCTTTTTCGTTGCCTGCTTAAACCGGACATAGTTCGTGTTATATACTGGTGCCTGCTTGAAGACACGTCGATAATAAGTCGGACTCATATAGATAAAGTGATTGACGTAATTTTCAGCCACCGCACTGATGTGAATCCGCTTGGTGGCTTGCCCGGCCAACTTGATCGTTAAATCATCGCTCGCCTGAACGCCATATAACTTAGCTAATTTTTCATCGATGACCGCACCGCGATCACCGATATGAATAGCCTGATGACTTTGTCGGTGCCGTAATACCACGAACTTGCTTAGCGATTGGTGGGGTGCCGGGATACCGAGCGTAGCCGTCTGTTCTGCTACCCCGGACTGTTTGACCGTCACCTGCTTGGCCTGTAATTTCAAACTAGCCTGGTAAAGTTGACCACGACTGAGTGCTTGCCGTTGTTGGTCCGTTTCGTTCCCACTACGCGTCACCACTGCATCGTAGTGCCACAATTCGTTAAATTGCTTGACGCTAATATCACCAATGGAATCCTTTAAGCCAAACCCCGTAATCATCATTGCCATGCAGCCCGCAATACCGAGCACGGTCATCAGCAACCGTTGCTTATACCGAAATAGATTACGAAGTGTGATTTTATGATTAAAACTCAGCCGATGCCATAGCCATTGCCAGCGTTCTAATAGCAAAGTCTTACCGGCCTTAGGTGCTCGTGGCTGTAAGAGCTGCGCGGGTAAACTGTTTAAATCCACTCGGAGCACGACCAGTGCCGTCCCTAACGTGCACAACAACGCAATGGCTAAGGTGATACCAATGTCCATCCAAATGTATTGAACGTTGATTGCGGGCAAATTATACATACTACCATAGGCCTGCGCGATAAACCGCGGGAAAAAATTGACGCCGAACAGGACGCCTAGCGCGGTCCCAATCAGCGCGGCTAAACCACCATAAATCATAAATTCGCTACCGACCGCGGTATTCGTATACCCGAGGGCCTTTAACGTCCCCATCTGTAGCCGCAATTCTTCAACCATCCGCGTCATCGTCGTTAGACAAATTAGCGCGGCAATCGCAATAAAGAACAGCGGAAAAACAGTCGACAGTGCCACGACCCGTTGTGTATTTTCGTGATATTCCGTGTAACCCGGATTATCCGTACGGTCAGTATACAAATAAGTCGGCATTGTGATGGCCGCGACTTGGGCCTGCGCACGTTTTAATTGGCTTTGTAACTTGACTAGTTGTGCCGTTCCCGCTGGTACTTGACTAGCAAGTTGCTGGATCGCCTGCTGCAATGGTTTCAGCTTAGCCTGGGCCTGGGCTTGTAATGTCTGCTGCCGTTTACGCGCTTGTGGTTTTAACCAGTGTTTGAGTTGCGCGGTGTTCTCGCGATTCAAACGCCGATACTTCGCCGTGTAGGGGGTGATGCCCCGCAAATTTTTGAATTGCACGTCAATGCGAGTTATCACACTGGACTTAATCACCTGCGGACGGACATAGACCAAGTAGTCCAAAGTCCCTTTGCCAACGTTGGTGACGCCACGATTCGTATTTTCAACATATATTGGTGAATTGACAAACCCCACGACCTTGAATGCTCGCCGCGTGAACTGTGCATTGCGCTTAGCCGTACTACTAATTCGATACGTTGAACCGACTTTTAGCTTCGGCTGCAATCGCTGTGCTTGCGCGTCTAACACGATCTCATTGGCATGCCGCGGTAACCGTCCCTTAACGATCCGTAACCGATTCAGTCGTTGGGTTGTCGGTAACGCCATCACCCGCACGACTTGACTATTGTTCAACTGATTAACATCAGCGTAGCGTGTCGCTTGGTAAGTGAGCTGTGAGCGGTGTTGATTCAGTACTCGTGTATCGGCCTTAGTCAGCCCCATTGTCGACTGGACACTATTGGTCGCCAGCTTTTGCTTCGCATAATAATCATTAGCTGCCTGTGACATATCCGGACCGGTCGCCCGAATTCCCGTATAAAAAGCAACCCCTAAGAAAATGATCAGTAATATTGAAGCAAAACGGGCTTTCGACGACCAAATCTCACGCATAATTGTTTTAAAATAAGCTGCTGTCATCGCTGCACCTACCATTCAATCTCAGCCAAAGGCGTTGGATGAGCATTATGCTCAACCGACTGCACTTGAGCATCATTGATACGAATGACTTGGTCACCCAGCTGCGCAATCGCACTATTATGCGTCACAATGATGACCGTTGTCTGCGTCTGCTTAGCCGCATCTTGAATCACCTGTAAGACTTGCTTTCCCGTCTGATAGTCGAGCGCACCAGTTGGTTCATCACAGAGTAATAATATGGGATTCTTCGCAACTGCCCGCGCAATTGCGACCCGCTGTTGTTCACCACCGGACAGCTGAGCTGGAAAGTTATCTGCCCGGTGCGTCAGTCCTACCAAGGCCAACGTCTCATCAACGTCGCGTGCATCTTTGGTGATTTGCGACGCCAACTCGACGTTTTCACGCGCCGTCAAGTTCGGAACCAGGTTGTAGAATTGAAAAACGAACCCGACCGCTTGCCGACGATAGGTCGTTAATTGCCGTGAGTTGAATTGCGCAATGTCCACACCATCCACCAGTACACGACCGCTCGTAGGACTGTCCATGCCACCTAAAATATTGAGTAACGTAGACTTACCCGCACCACTCGGGCCTAAAATCACAACGACCGCTCCCTGGTCAACTTCAAATGAAATATCGCGATTAGCAACGGTGATCTGCTCACCATTTTTAAACTGGCGCGTTGCCTGCTGCACTTCGATGTATGCCATTAATTTAGCCTCCTTTATGTAATCGGTTACTATTATCATACCGTATTTTCAAGATTCACGGTTAGCATTTAAGCCACCGCTTGCATTTTGCCCCGCATTACCCGTACAATGACAACAGTCACTGACACTGATAATTCCAGTGTTGTCACCCGTTATCCGAGGAGGTTCAACTATGATTGCCCAAGCCGTTGCGACTGTTTTAATGCTAATTGTTTTTATGTTCGGTTTTACTTACTTTCTGAATAGCCTATTTTTCAGACGCATCGAAAAACACGACCGTGAACAAACTAAGAAACGCGAACATCAAGACCACCACTCGTCTTAATGCTCGCGTCAGTACGTATTATGTTAAAAATAGGACTGCCAGTTAAGGTCAAGGGCAGCCAACTTCGGCCTGTCGGAAAAGCGGTTGTTTAGCGTAACCTGGCTTTGATTACACGTCTAGCAAGACTTACAGGCAGTTCTACCAATGGCTAAAACATGCTCGCTGTCGCCCCACGCTACTAGATCAGCGCTTCATTTTCCTCATTCAACTTGTCACAGTCAATGATCAATTGACAAACCTCTTTGTCTGGCGTCAACTTCATCGAATACTTCCGCCCATATTCAATCATCGTGTGATGGGCTTGATGTAATTCTGCCGGTGCCAACACACTCACGATTTTTTGTTCAACTTGTAACGGCGTCGCGGTCTGAGCGACAAAGTGCAAGCGTTTCGAGATTGCCGAGACGTGTGTATCGACAGCAAACGTCGGTTGTTCAAAAACGTCACTCAATACCACGTTGGCAGTTTTACGGCCCGCACCTGGTAACGCCATGATGCCTTTACGATCGGTAGGCACGACATCGGCTAATTCTTCATGGACAATACGCGCCGTTTTAATGATGTTGCGGGCCTTATTATGAAATAATCCGACGCTCTTGATAATTGCTTCCACATCCGCAACATCGGCAGCCATCAAGTCCTTTGGTTCTGGATACTTCTCAAACAGCACCGGCGTCACCTTGTTAACCGAGACGTCGGTCGCCTGAGCGCTCAGAATTACTGAAATCAAATACTGAAACGGCGTCCGCGAGTCCAGGGAAGGTCCCACTGGTCCGATGTCTGCTTCCATTTGGTGAATTGCCCACACGATCTGATCATCTTTTAGCATTGCGCTTACCGCCTCTTTCTTATCCTGTTTCTAAGTTAATTTTAAGGCTGAGGGGGTGTAATGTCTATTATTAAAAATATCGCGGCCTTATTTCTAATCCAAACTTTAATGACATGAACACAGTACAATTAATTTCTATCAATCATCATCACGATCAGCAAAATAGGCGGCCCGTTGCCGAGCCCAATATTCATGGTCAGCGGTGGTGATTTCTCGTAAGACATGGCAAGGATTGCCGACCGCAACCACGTTATCCGGGATATCATGAGTAACCACGGAACCAGACCCAATCACGACATTACTCCCAATCGTGACACCCGGATTAACGACCACGTTGCCCCCAAACCAAACATCGTGTCCAATCGTAATTGGCCAACCATATTCGAGTTGTTCAGCACGAATGGCGGCGTCAATGGGGTGACCCGCCGTATATAAGCCGACCCGCGGCCCCATAAAGACGTTGTCCCCAATCGTAATCCGACCCACATCAATAAAAATCGCATCGTAATTGGCGTAAAAGTGCTTGCCAATTGTCGTGTTGCTTCCATAGTCGGTATGAAATGGCGGTTCGATATAGCCCCCGTCACCAATTTTGTTGAACATTGCCGTTAACAATCGTTGCCGTTCTTCTGGTTGGGCTTCGGTTGTTTGATTAAATTCCCGTACTAACCGTTTGGCACGATGATTTTCACGTCCTAATTCTGGATCATCAGCAACGTACAACTCACCCGCCAGCATTCGTTCTTTCTGTGTTTTCATACTCCCAGTTCCTCCCATCAATCGCATTTTACTTTCACCAGCATAGCACGCAATTATCACCATGAACACGCATTCTCGAAAGCAACCGCCCCCATTTTGAGTATCGTTGAACTTTTAAGCTTTTTTATACTGCGAAAAAATCATTATCGTTTATAATGAGAGGTATACACACAATTAAGGGAGTTTTAACCATTGAAAACATTTAAAAGCATTATGAGCTGGGTGGTCCCGATTGCGATTGGCTTGATCATCGCCTTACTGATTCGTCAGTTCTGGTTTACTATGGTCAAAGTCGATGGGACTTCGATGCAACCGAATTTACAAAATAACGAACGCGTCGTAGCTTTTAAGACTAGCAAAATCAAAGCAGGTTCTGTCGTCGTCTTCAACGCCTACGGACTCGATCCGAACCAAACCGACAAAAACGCCGTTTATGTTAAGCGGGTCATTGGGATGCCTGGGGATACGGTCCGCTACACAAGTTCCGGTAAACTTTACGTGAACAACAAATTAGTCAAGCAAACCTATCTCAAAAATAAGTATCAACAGACGACTGGGTCCTTCATGGCTAATAGTCACAGCAAGTTCACTGGTTGGACACTCAATAGTTTGAGCCATGATCAAGGCTGGGCCAAGTCCGTGACCAACAATACGGTGCCGAAGGGTTACTACTTTGTCCTTGGTGATCACCGGAGCGTTTCTAACGATGGCCGTTACTGGGGGCTCGTTCCTAAGAGCAAGATGATTGGGGTCGTCAAAGCATGGCCATGGCAGAACCGCAAACAATATATTAATAACTACCAACCTTAAGATTTGAACACCTTATCAGCAAGTCGTTAACTGCGACTTGCTTTTTTATTATACAAATGACTCGTTTGTATTTACATTGTCCTCATTTATTGCCGATGTAAGATCATTGGCGTCATTAGGCAGAATCGGCAACAATACATCAATCATTTTCAAAACTAACAAAAAAAACGAATCAACAAAGTTATGAACAACTTGTTGATTCGTTTTTTTCGTTAACCAGACTTTTATCCACAGTTGATAACTCAATGTCGTTATCAACAGTATCTGCATAAGTCTTCCACTCATTTGATCAGTTTCCTGAACAGATTATCAGTTTCGACTACTTTTGGCGCTGACGCCAATCCCGGACCCCAAAATACCCACAAATAATCGGGCTTAAAGGAACCAAAATCACTGCCATCAAAATATTCTTAAAGAAGTTGATAAAACCATCCATGAAGTCACTCTTAGCCTCGACTTGTGGCGTTAATGCGGTTGGAACGGGTTTGGGCTTTGTCCGCTTGGCTGCTACTGACCATGGTCGGCCAGAGTCCTGAATGATTTGCTCATCGTCTGGTCGCGTTGACGGTGTTTCCTTGGGTTGTTTACGCCAGACTTGAAACACCCGCGGCCAACGATACTTCACAATTGGAAACAGCACGAGCGCACAAATAATACTGTAAATGACGAACGGATTAAATTCTAACACGATCCGATTGACTTCCTGACGGGCCGTAAAAAACATGATAATGAAGACGGCGATTGCACCGTAAAACCAACTAATTAGTAAATGACTCGTTTTCCACACGTTGTGCCACCTCCCCGGTTGTTGACATACTCAATCGCACCATACTTTTACACTGCAAGCCAGCTTCATAGATCGGGTCTGGATAGTTATCTACAAAAAAGTTGACCCACACCGCAATCATCTCAAAACCAGCGTGTTGATAAATCGCTAGTTGCCGCAACGATGAATTACCAGTGCCAATTTGCAGTTCATCACAGGTTGGCGCTGCTTGGCAGACCGCAATCGCCGTTGCTAGTAGGGCCTTAGCAATGCCGCGATGTTGATAGGCGGGCGCCACCGCAATATTTTTAACTTCCCACACCCCTGTTTTGAACGTTGTCAACACGACAACACCCACCACTTGTCCATTTTGTTGATAACCATAACATTGGCCTGTCGATAAGTACGCTGTGACCTGTGCCCAAGATGGATCGGCTAATAACAGTAAATCCCGTGGAATTTGAGCTGCCGCTAGGGGTTGGATTTTCATGACTGCCGCCTTTGATGCCGCTGATAGCCGTTACCCCAACAAACATAAGGAATGATGACCGCAATAATTGCTAAAGCATACTCGCGCACCGTTAAGTTCATGGCATTGACCACGACAAGGTACGCCAAAAAAACCGTCCATAAAACCGGAACGATACCGCCGACCCAAAAGTAGCGACTAGCCGTAAACAGGTACTCTTCTAAGATAAAGATAACAATTGCAATAACACCTAAAATCAGTAATTGCATGGGGCCACTTCCTAACTTGTGATTAACGCAGTGCCTACTGCTTGTTTAACTGTTGTAGCATATCCACAAAACGTCCGATTGTTAAGTTAGCCACATCTTCATCGGAATAGAAGATGATCATTTGGGACCGTTGTTCTGGGGATAAGTTCGCTTGGGAGCCAAAATAAACTAGGTAAACGTCCGCGCTATGGTCCGTCAAACTCTGACCATAATCTGTATCTAACGTGAAGTTGAAATCTGCGCCCAATTGTTTTTCCATGGCGGCCATGAAAGCTTGCACATCCGCAGTTGCGACCGTCTCTTGGCCGGCCACCGTACTCGTAATAACATTAACTTGCATTTTAAAAGCTCCTCGTTAAAATTTTTAAACTCAATTTTCACAGTAGCGCACTTTTGTATAAACCGCAAGCCGCTAGTTGTCCACAGTGGATAACTTATTCCGTGACCGGTACAATCAACTTATCCCCAGTGTAAACCATCGTTGTCACCACACTTGGTGCCAATGCCTGTCTCGTTGCCGCACGACCAGTTGCGACGTAATGCATCATTCGCAACGTTGCGCCGTCCACAACCAACAAGACCTGACCATGATCAGGCGTTGCCGTCATAACCTGTTGTAGCCCCTTCTGATAGCGATCCCAGAACTCCTGGCCACTTTCCGCCAATCCATCCGCATCGTGATCGTGCAACAATGTCTGTAACTCACTGGGGGTCTGATCCGCAGCAAAAGCGGCCACGCTCTGATAACCCAACTTAGTCGCAAACCCTGACCAAACCGCCGCGCGTTCAGTTCCTTCAAAACCGCCATAGAATGGCGCACGTAACGCGACTACCGTTCGTAACTTAACGGGTTGTGCTCGTGAGTCTAAGATAATGCGCGCAGTCTGAATCGCCCGACTCGTATCACTAGCGAAGGCGGTATCAAACGTTGTCGACGCCAACTGCTGCGCAACCTTGGCCGTCGCCTGCTCGCCAGTCGCCGTCAACGGCGTGCCGCTCCAACCCTGGAACCGGTCAAGTTGATTAAAGTACGTTGCTCCAGCAACGACTAAGTGTAAGGTGATTGATTTCATGGTTAATTCTCCGTTAGTTTTTTTAGATTATTCAACTATTTTAGCATAAAAACTTGGCCGGACAAACGGACTCTAGGACTTGTTTAATATGAATTTGAGTAGAATTGTAATCAAGAATGAAACAACTATCATTTTAAAACATATAGCTGGCAAACAAAAAATCAGGATAAGAATCAGATGTGCATCCTTATCCCGACCTTAATTATTGTGCGGCAACAGCTCGTTCATTTTGGCTAACCGAGAATTAGCGAAAATCGCCATGCTGAATACTCATCAAGTCACCACACGTCTTTTGATGGTAAGCTTAACACCATCATTGTGTATTTCTCTTCATTAGTAGCGTTAGATGTATAATATCGAACATTGGTCTTAATCACCATAATTGTTATATGCCACAGTCATCAGAAATTAAAGGTATTATGGTTCGCTTAATATATTCTATTCAGGAATTGTCACAAAGCACAGGCGTGTTGCCTTTAGTTGACAGTCTAGCCAAGCCAACAAATACTATTTTCCTAATGCGTCCGTTTTACTGACCACTAATCACTAGTCGCTTTAGTAGGTACTGGCTTTCTGCGCACTAATGACCCAATCACCATTCTTCTTCTCATAAAACATCTGCATCTGCAACCGCCAAGTATGCGTACCCCCACCCCAAATTCTTGCCTGAACTTGGTTCTGACCAATTAAACTTGCCCGGTTACCTTCAATTTGAATAGCTTTGATGGTATCTTCTTTTGAAGCAAAATATTGCATTTCTTCATTTTGAATTTGGTCAATCCACTCTAATTTAGACTGCACATACCCCGTCATGTGGGTTAACTTCATAGTTGGTGCCAAAATTTCATTTAACCGACTGAGGTTTTTCTGAACCATAGCAATATTTTCATCACGATACAATTTAATAATTATTTCTTTATCCGTCATTCTTACCACGCTTTCTTTATTTACATCAAGCATGATACCAACTTTTCTATGCCAAAACCATTCAGAAATCAAGGGTCATTCATAAGTAAAAATTATGCAAAGGTTTGTTTCAATAATTCAGCAAAAGTTTCGATATAATAACCTGAATTATTAGCTTGCCAATAAGCGTAATAGTTCTGAATCAATTTTCGGTCCCCTTTAACCAAGGAAATCATTTTAACAATATCTTTATCTAATTGTGTTCTCATCCGCTGATTGATGATCAAATACCCCTGATTAGACGCGATCAACATTTGTGCCTCGTCATAGCTTTTAGCAATCACAAACTCACTTTTGACACCTAAAACATTGCGATAGTACTCCTTTTCTGAGACTTGCTGATTGCCATCAATGATCAAAATACAAGGAATATCCACTAAGTCAGCAACGTCGATTTTTTGTGCCTCAACTGGCAACGAATTGTTAACGGCAACCATAAACTCACTAGCGGTCAAAAATTCATTTTGATATTCATTGGATAAGGCCCGCCGTTGATCAGAAAAATTCAAATCAATTTTTCCTGTCTGTAATAATTCATAGAGTTCTTCGTGCGTGCCACTACTAATTTTGATTTTCACTTTAGGAAACTCCTGAGTAAACTTCGAAACAGTTTGTAAAAACTCGGCAGTCCCAAAACTTCTTAAATAGCCAACCCGCAACTCGACCTCATCATTCTTTTCAATTTTGATGGTTTTCTTTATAAGTTGGTCCACATCCACCAAAATATCCTGACTATGACTATAAAAGTATTGACCCGCTTCAGTAACTTCAAAGCTGCGTCCTTTCCGATTCAATAACTTCACACCAAGTTGACTTTCTAGCTCCTTCATTTGCTGAGAAATCGCTGACTGCGAAATGTGGCAGTCCACGGCCGCTTGAGTAAAACTATGATTATTAACGATTGCGATAAAATACTGCATCTGTTGAAACATTAATGGCACCTCAACCTTTACAAAATTATCTTTGAATGTTCAAATTTGTCATATTATTTTAATTAGTATAACCTTAATCAACAATTTGAGAAATGTTTTGCAGCAGAACCTAAACCGATTCCCTACCATGCTTATAAACGAAAAAAGCCACTAGCAATCTAGCCAATGACCTTTTGAATATTATTTTGCATTTAGTCCAACACTATCATGTGCATAATAATCATTATCGACAATCGCATTCTTGACAAAATCCGCAATTGAATTGATTGAGACATCATGCCCACCAAATGGTTCGCCTTTTTTCGTGATTTCATAATCAACAGGACCACCAGTAAACCAGCCCGGACGAATCAGGGTGTAGTTCAAATCAGAAGCTTCAACAACATCGGCGGCTTCCCGATAAGTGCGTAGCATTGGATTACTACTTAAATTTCCACTAGCACCAACCGAAGCGGGAATTTCATCATAAATACCCATTGAAGTAATAAACAGCAATCGTGAAACCTTATTCCGGTCCATTGCCGCAACAATTTTTTGGGCAAAGCGACCTAAAGAACCACTCAAGGCAACAAAAACAACGTCTTGTCCTGCAATCGCCTTGTCTAAGTCACTATCTTTAGTAACATCGCCAGCGATAACACTTTCACGCTCACTAGTCTTTAATCGATTGGCACTTCTAGCAAACAACGTTAACTGATTATCGGTTTCATTCAAAAGCGTTTGTCGAACTACACCGCCAATAGTCCCCGTTGCACCAATAATTAAAACTTTCTTCATATTTTCCTCCTATTTATCACTGACAATGACCAATGACTTAATCGCCGTCCGTTGGTCCATTGCTTCGTACGCAGCTTGAATATCATCTAACATAAACCGTTTCGTAAAGACTTGGCCGGGCTGAATTTTCCCCGTCAAAACAGCATCTAACAAAACTTGCTTGTCATCCGTCGTTACAGCAGCAATCCCACCACGTAAGCCAATGTTCTTCCAAAAAAGATTATTGGTATTCATTTCAGCCTTTTGTGGGACCCCAACGCGACCAACAACCGCACCAGGACGGCCGACTTTGACTGCTGTGTCAACGGATTGTTCAGTACCTACACATTCAAGTACCGCGTCAGCCCCAGTTTCGGTCAAAGCCATCACTTTGGCAACTGCTTCATCACCACGTTCAGCGATAATGTCCGTGGCGCCAAATGCTTTTGCTAACTTTTGCCGATCTTCATGGCGACTCATTGCGATGATCCGCTTAGCGCCAAGCAATTTTGCGGAAAGCACCCCGCTCAAACCAACGGCACCATCACCCATCACAACAACGGTATCATCCTTTTTGACTTCTGCGCTAGTTGCGGCGTGGAAACCCGTTGCCATCACGTCAGCTAAGGCTAAAAAGTTGTTCAGCATGTCGTCAGAATAATCTTCGGGTTGCCCAGGAATCTTAACTAACGCCCAGTTTGCATTGGTAAAGCGTAAGTATTCACCTTGATAGCCACCGTTACCGCCAGCTTCTTGGTTTAAGCAATCCCCATCAAAACCGGCTAAGCAAGCGGCACAGTGCCCACAACCATGGGTGAACGGCGCAATCACGAAATCGCCTGCTTGTACATCTTTAACGGCTGAACCAACAGATTCAACAATTCCAATTGCTTCATGACCAACGGTTGAACCTGCTTGGCGTTGTGAAATCCCGCGGAACCACCACAAATCCGACCCACATACACAGGCCCGGAGCACCCGAATAATTGCATCGGTTGGCTTTTGAATAGTTGGTTTGTCGTATTCTTTAACTTCGACTTTTCCTGGTTCAATAAAAGTTGCTGCTTTCATAATAAACTCTCCTTAAAATTCTATTTCTGGACGCCATTGTTACGAACTTCTGAAACATTACCATACCAATATTGTGCGGTAATTCCGCCATCAACCAAGAAATCACTCCCTGTGATAAAGGCACCACGGCGATCCATTAAGAGTTCCGCCAAATTGGCAATTTCATCGGGTGTTCCTGGACGCTTCGTAACCATTGACTCGAACATCTTTTTGTAACCCGCACCACGCGGCCCGTTCAATTCGTCAACGGCTAATGGTGTCATGATAATACCGGGGCTGATCGTGTTGATCCGTGCACTGCGAGCTTGCCACTTAACCGATTCGGCAGCGACCCGTAAAACATTGGTTCGTTTCGCATATTGATAAGCCGCCAATGAATCCTTGATCACGTCCGGTTGTAAAATTGGTAAATCCAATAATTCTTCAGTCGGTGTCATAGCCAAGGCTTGATTATCTGCTTGTGATAAGGCGGGTAATCGGTGTCCTGATTGGGACGAAATGACGATTCCCGCACTACCGGGAGCCATGACTTGACCAAATTCTTCTAACAAAACGGCAGTCCCGTAAAGGTCCACTTTGAGCACTTGCTCTGGGCTCGCTTGGGATGGTGAAACGCCAGCCGCGTTGACCAATCCCATAATCTTACCAAGCGATTGTGCCTTAGCAACCACTGTCTTAATAGATTCCCGTGATGAAAGATCCGCTTGGATGGTCTTAACGTTAAATCCAGCTTCCGTCAAGTGTTGTTTCATTTCAACTAATTTTGCTTCATTATAGTCTGCCAACAATAAATTTCTACCGGCAGCAACACGTCGAACAATTGCTTCACCAATTGAGCCGGCACCGAAAAGCACAATTACTTCGTTATTCATATTCATTGACCTCTTTACTTGTTTTGATTCACCTTAACTTACAAGTCATATCTTACAAGCAAACGTCTTTTAGACCAATTTCAAATTCAGCCCACATTGATAAGTTTTACTTATGAAAAGCAATATCAGGAAATCGGCCACCGCTAGACCTGGTTTTCTGATATTAATTGTATCTCTAATTGTTTTTTGTAAAAATCAAATGTAAGCCGCCGTCCTCTTTGTACTGTCGCCACTAACGTGTGGTGCAATGACTATTTTTTATCCGTTATACTTAACCTCCTTTACTCTTTGTTAAAACAATCCCTCAAAAAGAGTCGCTTCAATAAAAAAGGATTGCCCAGCGCCCTACTGAACAATCCTATTTAACATCATCAGAATACTAGTACCATCAAAAAACTGATGCGCTTTAAGTAACTAACACTATAATTGCCTGTCACTAACCATTTTAGGAGTCAGCTAACTGGTCCCATTCACGGTCTGCTTGGGAGATACTGTCACGAAAACCCACCCAATCATCTGGATTAGCAAAAAGTTCCGAATTGATTGGTGTCATAATCAGTGCCGGACCACTTTGCTCAATTCTATAACGTGCCCCTACTTCAAGGCTCAGTTCATTGGGAAAAATGATTCCCTGAGCATTGCCAATCTTACGAATACTCACTTCCATCTATCAGCACACCTTTCCATCACAACTTAATTTTCAGTTAATCCCAACGACATGTCACGGTCACTTTACCACGAAGTCATAGAAGCTAGCAAACATCTGATTTGCTCAAATGAACACTGCTTTGATAACAACGGTATTCAAGACACAACCACTATTATTCATCATCAACACCATCGCCGGAAAATGATACTCAAGACACAACAAAAAAAGCCCTCCATAACCGGAAGGCCTGATCAATCAAAATTCATCTTATCACTACCGAATCACCAGTACTGAAATCGGTGCATGTTTTGCCATATATGCGGCTTGCGAACCGAAGTATTTACGAACACCATGCTTGGCAACTGAGCCAATGACTAGTAAGTCAGGCTTCAACGCTGGAATCACCGTCTTCACGATGGTTTCACCAGGGCCACCTTCATCAACGACCGCGTTAACATCCGTCACCCCGAAGTCACGGGCCAACTTCTGATACTGCTGGACGTGTTCTTCCAAATCCTTGCGTTGGCCATGAACAAAATCTTTGCTCATTGCTTCATACACGTTCATATTATCCTGTTCCAAAATTGAAACGATGGTTAACTTAGCACCGTCACTCTTGGCCCGGTTAATGGCATACCGAAACGCTAACTGCGCGTCATCCGAATCATCAACGCCGACTAAGATGTGCTTAAATTCCTTAGGACTCATCTCTGACATATGGCTCCACTCCCCATTCTCTGATAATCTGACTACACCCTTATTTTCATCAATTTGAGCATAATTGTCAATTATGACTGCGGTGCATTTTGTTTCAAGACACGCGCCGGATTACCGACTACAATGACGTTATCTGGAAACGAATGCGTTACGACAGCCCCGGCACCCACAATCACGTTATTGCCCAACGTCACTCCGGGTAAGATCACGGCACTACCACCAATCCAAACATCATTACCAATCGTAATCGGTGCAGTCCGTTCCGCTTCAGTCCGCCGCACAGTTGGATCTAATGGATGAGCAGGCGTGTACAAGCCAACTTTAGGACCGAATTTGCAATCATTACCGATCGTAATGAGTCCTTCATCACATAACGTGACCCCATGGTTCGCATAAAAATGATTGCCGATACGGATGTTGACGCCATAACTGAATTCAAAGGTCGGTTCAACGAAGAACCGGTCACCGGCTGAACGTAGGAGGCTTTTCATCTTAGTATTCCGGTCATCATTGTCAGCAATCTGATTATATTGCATTAACTTCGTCCGCACGTCTCGCCGACGTTGCTGTAGGATTGGTGATTCTAAGTACAATTCACCATTAATCATTTGTTGATACGCTGGGTCATTATCGATTTCCATGTTTAACTTCCTTTTAAGTATGATACTTTAAGCATACCACACCATTCAAAATTGCTGTATGATGGTTTAAATAAACCTATTGAAAGTAGTGGTTCCATGCAATACGCAATTTTTGATCTCGATAATACCATCCTTGACTTTGACCGCGCTGAAGCGGCTAACCTCGCAGCCGTCTTTCAGCATCATGGCATCACTGATATTCGCCGTGCAGAAAATGAGTATCAGGCCTATAACGAAACTGTTTGGCAACAAATCGAACAAGGTGCCGATCGTGATAGCTTGTTAGACCAACGATTTCAAGTCTTTCTAGGCACACTGGGCATCACCGTTGACGGTCCTGCGGTTCAACAAGAATACGACCAATTATTAGCGCACAGTTATCAGGTAATTCCCGGCGCCCACGAACTTTTGCGCACGCTGACCAACGCTGGGCTGACCTTACTCGTCGGCACTAACGGTATCAAACACACCCAGCTCAGTCGCTTGGCAGGTGCCCATATGACGCCCTATTTTGATCATATCTTCATCTCTGAAAGTATCGGTTATGCCAAGCCGAACCCACACTTTTTCAGCGCTATTCATGACCAATACCCAGACATGAATGCCACGAATACCGTCATGATTGGTGATAGCCTGCGTTCAGACATCGCGGGAGCGGCCACCGCCCATTTACCTAGTATCTGGTACAATCCACAGCATGTGCATAACGACACAACAATTGCCCCAACTTACACTGTGGATAACTTTAAGCAACTGCAAAAACTGTTATTAACAGCTTAAACGCAAAAATAATCAGCAAACTCTGCGCGCAGGCCTAACGTATCTTAAAAACTGAACTATTTAACATATTAGGTAACATATTAGGTATTATGCGGAGTAGTTGTATCGACGGCTTTTAACTCAATAATCTGCTTACCTTGATTTCCAATCAACAAAAAGACCATTTGACGAATCAGCAAGAAAAGTAATTCATATAAAACAGTTGTCGTTGCTTAATTCAAGATTTGGCCGTGAAACAATACTAATAGCAGTTCATCTGGGTAATCTGTCAAAACGTGCCCTTTCTTCTCAGGTGATAAGATTTTCAGATTTAATCGACTTGACGCTTGCTATCAATTAACGTGCGAGAAGAATAGCTAAAGGAACGGGATTAAAAATGAGTTATATTCAAATTTTTATGAAAAGAAGCCGTCGCGCCGGTAATCAACACTTAAGCTCAAAAAAATTACAAGCAAGGGTACTTTTAATACCTGATATAATATCAGCATCCATCTAATTTTTTTAAAGCTCGTCACCGCTAGCGCCTTTTTATCACTGTCTAAAGTATCACTGCTTTGTGCGCCAGCAATCAACTGCTGCATCTCCTTTATTGGACCCAAACTATCCACAAACGCAATTACAAAAGAAATGAAACCAACACACTTCATAATAGAAGAAACCAAAAGCATGTACTGGTAATCAGTATTTAGCACGAGTTCACTAAAGACTAAGACCGGTATCGATGCCAGTAAGAACAGTTGCATTATCAATCGTATTTTTTCCCACCTTGTCTTATTTCTTTTTTTGAGTTTAACTAGGCTTAATTTCAATAAGAAATTTTTTTTATGCTGAATTTTTTTATCTATAAAATGAGTTACCAAATAGTACAAGCAACCATAAGCGAAAAGTATGATAACTTGTTTGAATAGCATCGATCGAGAAATCAGCATGAGCAGCTCATTCGAATATGAAGACATTAATTTAGAAAGTCCTTTCTGAAGTCACCTAAGTATCTTAGCTTAGATAGCAGTATTTAATAAAAAACGTTGTGTCTAGATTTCTCATTGAAATGAAGCACAACGCTTTTGGTATTAGAAAATAAATGATTATACGCATGAAGAATAACACTATTATGATTCATCAGGTCAGACAAGGGTTATTGCCCATGCACCTACTTTGACAGCTGAGATTAAATTCAGGCGCTGTAAGTGGAAAACCTGCATTATTCCAATAAATTTCGATAATAGTTGAAAGTATCATTGCTTGATCTAGTATATAGGTAGCTGGGAACTAAGAACACCCGTGGCTAAATATAATAATATGTATTGTGCGTATAGTCGAAATTCATTAACATAATCTGCAAATCCTATTGAATGGGCACACTGCATCTCATACGATATAAAGCAGGTAATGTTCACACTTTTATTTAACCAAAATAGCGTAAAGACATAAGAATTTTCACGTTCCTCTTATTGTGCCTATCGGATATTTCCGTAGCTAAGTGGGCGGAGTTGATTGACTAGACTCGTATCAATACCATTGTCCTCATCAAACCGTATAAACAATAATTAACCTCAATTAAAAAAAGCCATGCAGCCCCATTCTTACAGTTACGACACAGTAAGAATTAGGCTTCATGACCCATAACACGATTCAAATTTAACCACGCGGCGACGATTGGCAGGAACACCTGTCAATTGATGCTCACCGCACGGCCCAATCAAAGTGACACTAGCCACACCTTTTCTTACAAGGTCAGCACTAGCTATTTTGGTTCAAAAGTGAACCCCTTTTTACAATCCACTATTCTTCAATCTGAACAAAGTGTGTATTACCTAGTCCACCGCCAACTTGCATGACACTGCCGCCATGCCGAAGCTTGCCCAAGTTAACGGGGCGGAAATTCAACGGCCGGACGAGCGCAGCGAATTCTTTCTTGGCAGCCACGTCATCGCCCGCATAGAACAAGACCCGCTTTCCAGGCCCATCAACGTGCCCATCCATAAACTCTGGTGGAATCGTATTGAAGGCCTTAATGACCCGGGCATTGTTCGCCGCGCGAGCAATGACTTCACTCCCAGTCAACGGGGCCGTCTTAATTTTCTTAAAGTCGGCCGTAAACTGGTTCGTCACGTCCACCACGATCCGTTGCTGATAATCGGCGACCTGTGCTAATACCGTCGGCGCCTGTTCAAACGGCACCGCAAGAATGACTAACGGTTGTTGTAAGGCTTCAGCAACTTCTACAAAAGCCACATTGGCAGCAAACTCGGCGCGCCGTGTTGCTAAACTAGCCGCACCACTGTGCCGACTTAATTTGATTTGATGATCACCGCGCGCAAAGGTCTTGGCTAATACTGTGCCGACCGTACCGGCACCAATAATTCCAATTTCCATAACTATCCTCCACCTCATCTTTTAATAATGGTTTGAATTAACCAACTTATCTGGTCCGTTATCACGGACTGTCAGCGGTCATCTAGACCAAACCAGCTTATCTTAATGATAGCGAAATCATTATGGAATTGCACCCCATACGCGTCAACTATGCTTGAACTTGTTGGTAAGCCGTAATACCAGCTTTTAATCGTGCCAATCCATCCGTCAGGGTAGTCGTTGGACAAGCCACATTCAGTCGCAAGAAGCGGTTGCCATCACCACGGTAAACATCTCCCGCTGATAAAAACAACCCGGTTCGTTGGCGAATAAAAGCAGCCAAAGCCGCACTGTCGGTTGTCACTTGACGCACATCCAACCATAATAGATAAGTCGCTTGGGCTTCCACCAACTTGACTTGCGGCAACTCAGCAGTCAAGTAAGTCTGAACTTGACGTTGATTGGCAGCTAGTTTGGTTCGCAATGCGGCTACCCAGTCATGGCCTTCAGTATAGGCCGCAATGCTGGCTGGAATCGCAAACGAATTGGGCTCAGCCAATTCATCATTGTTGATGCCCCGGCTCACTAATGTGCGGACGTGTGCATCGGGAATAATCAACGTTGCCGCGTGTAAGGCTGCCACGTTGAAAGTCTTGCTTGGCGAGATACAGCTGATACTGTTATGTGCTACTGGCGCAGTCAATGATGAAAATGGGGTGTACGTGTGACCGTTAAGGGTCAAGTCACAATGAATCTCATCGGTAACGACTAGCACATGGTATTTCAAGCACAGCTCGCCAAGGCGTTGCAACGTCGCACGCGACCAGACGATGCCGATCGGATTCTGCGGATTGCATAAAATCATCATCGTGGTCAACGGATCAGCTAGTTTCGTCGTCAAATCGTCCCAATCAATCGCGTACGACGCGTCACGTGCCACTAAGTCACTACTCAAGGTATGCCGGCCATTGTTTTCAATTGAATGATAGAAGATATTATAAACCGGAGCCTGAACTAACACGTTATCGCCAGCCGCTGTCATTTTACGAACAATTGATGAAATCGCCGGAACGACGCCGGTGCAGAACATCAACCACTCAATTTGCGGACGGAAGTTGTGTTCCGTTGCCCACCAGTCTGCCACGGCTTCATAGTAAGCCATGGGGACTTCTTCGTAACCGAAGACGCCAAACTGGGCGCGTTTTATCAACGCTTGCTTGATAACTGGTGCCGTTTCAAAGTCCATGTCAGCGACCCACATCGGCAACTCATCATCCGCGACGTCCCACTTAACGGCATTTGTGTGCCGCCGATTAAGCACGGTCTCAAAATCAAACGGCATGGGGTGCACGGCTTTCATGGTCAACACTAATCAGGGTCTGATGAGGATCTACTTCAGGATCATCCATGATGATTTCACCAATGGCTTGCGCATGAATCCGACCACTAAGCGGATTTTTAACGCTATCAATCGTTGAAACCACGTCAGCGTCAATGTTACGACAATATTCAAAAGCTAAGTCCGTATTGAGTAACGTACAGTTTTCCAACTTAACATTATCCATGTAACACAGGCCCTGATCGCTCTCAATCGTACAGTTGACGAACCGAATATTCTTCGAATTCCAGCCCAGGTACTCACCAATGATTTGTGAATCATAAACGGTAACATTTTCACAATTCCATAGCGCATCCTTGGTCATCAGCGTTGCATGATGAATTTCAACGTTCTTAGCACCGTCAAAGGCGTAATTACCGACGAGGTTGAAGCCATCAATGCGAATATTCTGGCTATTCATTCCAAAATAATCACCAGCTGCTTGAACATCATTCAACGTAATATCTTGGCAGTTCCATAACGTTTCTTCCGCATCTGAAAAGTGAACGTGCGCTAACTTAACTTGGCTGGCCCGCCGAAATAGCTTAGGTGCCTGTAGCGTACTATTCGTAATCGTAATATCCTTGGTGTACCAGATGCCAGAGCGAGACATTGTCTCAAACAAACCTTGATCCACAGTCACATGTTGACTGTACCACAAGGGATATTTCCACTTAAAGATTGGCTGTTTCAACGTGACATCGCGACTTTCCTTCAGTGGTGATTCACCATCAGCAAACGTTGTATTGTCGATTTCAAGGTCGTGAGCTTTAAAGAGTGCCCGCTCGCCCGTTAAATACTGTTGTGTGATTGTTTTCAATTTAATCTCAATAACTCCTTTATACTGAAACGTGGACCTTTAGTCGCACGATAGGATCAGTGTATTACTTCAACTGCACGTTAAGTCAACTAACTTGTTCGCTTACTGTCCGGAATACTGATTCCAATTATTAGTTCGTGACCGGTTAAGTGCCATCACGCCCTCCAAGTCATGGGGTTGGTAAGGGGTTTCCAAGTACTGTATTTCCGAAGCAGTTAACGCCAACCCCGCTGCCTCAGCCACTGCATCTAAATGATGCGGCTTAGTTGCCCCAATAATCGGCGCCGTTACTCGTTGTTGTAGTCAGGCCAAATTAATGGCCGCCATTGAAACATGATGTTGGTGGGCCAGTTCCTCAACGCGATCAATAATTGGTTGATCCATCTCGCTGGTAGCTTGGTATTTGGTATCAGCAAACGTATCCTGTTGTCGCCGAGTAGTCTGGGTGCCAAAAGGATGTGCCAACCGGCCACTAGCTAATGGACTATACGGCGTCGTTGCCAAATCGTTCTCATGAGCATAACTGAACAGTTCCCGTTCATCCTCGCGATAGACCAAATTATAATGACTCTGGATCGAGACAAATTGTGGATAACCATAACGAACCGCTAGCGCATTGATCTGCGCAATCTGCCAGGAATAGGCGTTAGAAATCCCAATGTAACGAACCTTACCGGCCTGAACAGCTTCATTAAGCCCAGCCATGATTTCAGCCATTGGTGTTAACCAGTCCCAGATATGATAAATATATAAATCAACATAGTCTGTCTGTAAATTCTGTAGACTCTGGTCGAGGGACCGCAAGACATGTTCACGCCCACTGACATGATTTTCGATTTCTTGGGTTGTCCGATTCGTAAACTTGGTTGCCAGTACCAATTGATCTCGCTGAAATTTCTTTAGTCCTTGTCCCAAGACACGTTCACTCGCACCCGCTTGATAGACCGGCGCCGTATCAAAAAAGTTAATCCCCAGTGATATCGCGCGATCAAGTACCTGGTTCGCCTGCGTTTGACCAACCGCCCACGAGCGCTGATTAAGCGCCGTTCCAGTCCCCGCACCAAAACCCATGCACCCAAGTGCGATCGACGAGACTTTTAAATCGGATGTTCCTAATTGTCGATATTGCATTGCATCACAACTCCCTTCGTTAACTCATTACCATCTTTATTAAAACGCGATCCGTTGGCAGAGTAAAATACCTAGTTCAAATAATCAATTATAACCATTCCGTATAGTTATCCGTCATCCAGTCGTTTTAGGAATTAATGACCGTTATTAGTCACCAATCATTATTTTCAATGTGCCTGGCGACATCCAAGCGTGGCACCGTACTCCAGGTGTTGGGCCAAAAATGAACAGCACGATTGCAAGCATACCAGGCCACATCCTGCAGTGAGTGTCACCGACCGATTTTAAGGACGAACCACTGATAAACCGGTTTTGTGGGCACCACCACAACTCACCGCGACCACCTCCGCCAACTCAATTTTTCAACACAAAACCGACCATTCTAGAAGTTACACCTTTTCCAGAACGGTCGGTCATGACAACTGATTGAATCGCCGTAAGCATCGCTACCGACACGACGACAATGTTTATTTCAGTTTTACTTTAATTTTTAACTTTTTAGGCGCTTGATGGCGCGCTAAGATTAATTGCCAGCCCACTTTAACCAGCGTACTAATAACAGTCATCACGACCATTAACGATAATTTTCGACGCATTCGGCATCACCTCAATTAATTTAAATCGAGCATACCACACTTTAATCGACGTGAGCGGAATTTTGCAACTGAATCATATCATAGTAGTAACCATGCTGTTGCAATAGCTCATCGTTGGACCCGCGTTCAACGATTTGCCCCTGATTTAAGACCAGGATCAAATCAGCATTTTGAATCGTGGACAAGCGGTGGGCAATCGCAATCGTCGTGCGGTTCTCCTGAATCCGATCCAAACCAGTCTGAATCATCTCTTCGGTCTCAGTATCGACGTTCGCCGTGGCTTCGTCCAAGATTAAAATCTTAGGGTCAGTCACAATCGTCCGCGCAAATGAAATCAATTGCCGCTGTCCTGAAGAATAACTGGCCCCGCGCTCAATGACGCGTGACTGATAATTCTCAGGTAAATCGTTGATGAAGTCATCGGCCTTTACAAACCGTGCCGCTGCTTGAACTTGTTCATCTGAAATCTGATCGTTAAACATTCGGATGTTGGAATTAATATCACCATAAAACATAAACGGTTCTTGCAAGACCAACCCCATCTTCTGTCGCAATTCCTCAGCCGGATACTCACGAATGTCGCGATCATCAATTAAAACTTCTCCTGACTGAAACTCATAAAACCGCATCAAAACATTAATCGTCGACGTTTTTCCACTCCCCGTCTGACCAACTAGTGCCACCGTTTGGCCTGGTTCAGCCACGAATGAAACGTCTTTTAAGACCGGATGCTGGCCGTCATAGGCAAAGGTGACGTGCCGAAATTCAATCTTACCGCGCGTAATCTTAGCCGTAGGATCGGCGTGTTGGGCCGGGGCAATCGTTGGATCATCCATGACCCCTAAAACCCGTGATCCGGCGACGACGCCATCTTGAAAGTCTGACAAATTATCCATCATCGACGTCATCGGATTATAGAAGTTATTCAGGTACGTGATGAACGCATAAACGACCCCGGCAGCCACATAACCATTGAGTCCACGAACCCCGAAGATTCCCAGAACCATGACCGTCCCTAACGCATAAAACAAGTCGATCAGTGGACTTAATAATAATGAGTTCGTCCGGATCATCGCTTGGCGGGTCTTAAAATAGGCATCATTGGTATGATCAAATTCACCATTGATACGGTGTTCTTGTCGAAATTGCTGAATAACACTAATTCCAGTAATTGCTTCACTCAACTTGGTATTCAACTCACTGAGCCGTTCCCGCATTCGCCGGTAAACCCGTGAGCTATACCGTTGATAATACCAAATCGTTACAGCCAAAAAAGGCATGAAAACCAATAACCACAAGGCAATCTGCGCATCGGTGAGATACATCGCGACAAACGACGAAATCACCGCAAAAAAGGCGGTAAATAGTGTATTAAACAACGCCCAAAAATTGGAAAACGACATCGTATCGTTAGTCAGGCGTGACAAAATTGAGCCACCAGGGACTTGATCAAAGTAGCGCATGCCCATCCGATGCAACTTGGCGAACATTTGTCGACGGACATTTTCAAGCATATATTCTGCCCCCATCGTACTACTGAAGTTCTGTACGAACTGCATCAACGCGCGCACAACCATGCCGAAGAAATAGAGGCCCGCAAAGTACCACATGACCGGTACCGTGGCGTGTCCTGTTTTGAGATAATGATCAATAAAGGTCTGTAATACACGCGGTAGATAGATATTAACCACACTAATCAGACCGGAAAAAACGATGGCCGCAATAAAAAACCATTTGAACGGTTTCGCATACGGCAATAGTCGCCGAATAACCGTGAGTTGTTCCTTAACAGGCATGGAACGTGCCCATACCGATTGACGTGCTGCCATTATTGCACCGCTCCTTCCACTTTGGTCTCCAATTGTTGGCGCGTAAACATCTTCTGATACCACCCGTGTTGCGTCATTAATTGCGCGTGGGTCCCTCGTTCAACAACGTGACCGGCATCCAACACAATGATTTCATCAGCGTTCATCACCGAACTTAACCGGTGGGCCGCGATAATCGTCGTTTTGTCTGCTCGTTCTGCCTTTAGATTAGCTAAAATTTCTGCCTCAGTTTCGGCATCAACCGCGGATAACGCATCATCTAAGATCAGCAATTCAGGATTGATGAGTAAGGCCCGCGCAATGGCTAGTCGTTGGCGTTGCCCTCCAGATAGCGAGATACCTTCCTCACCAACTTGGGTATCGTAACCAGCGGGCATGCTGGCAATCTGACCACTCAAATCACTCTTGGCGGCGACCGCTTCCACAACGGCTTGACTCACAGTCGGATCGGCAAAACGAATATTTTCGCGAATCGTATTCGAGAACAGAAAACTATCTTGGGGCACATAACCAAGGGCTGGTAAGTAACTATCAAGCGCATACTGCTTAATATCGTGACCACCATAAGTAATGTGGCCCTCGTACTGATCAAATTCACGCAAAATCAGTTTCATAATCGTTGATTTACCAGCACCAACCCGTCCGACAATTCCGAGCGTCTGTCCCGCCTTCAAAGTAAAGTCCACGTTACTCAGACTGGTTCCTGCATCGTTGGGATAATTGAACTGCTTGATTTGATACTGAATATCACCATGCGGGCGCTGTTCAATGCCCCGTTTGGCATCAATAATGGCACTTTGCTGATTCAATAATTCCATGACCCGATCATACGAGGCGTTTCCCCGTTCCATCGTGTTGAATAACATCCCGACCGCAAACATCGGCCAGACCATCATTCCCAAATAAGTGACGAACGAGACCAAGTTACCGATTGTGATGACACCGTGGGTCACGTACAACCCGCCCAAAATAATTGTGGCGCCGTAAGATAACGCAATAATCATGGTAATCGCGGGATCAAATAGCGAGTCGAGTACGTTGACATGCCGATTGATCTTAATCGTCTGATCAATCTGTTGATTAAAATCAGCAACATCGGCCTTTTCCTGACCTAGCGCTTTGATCACTTTGATTCCACTGATACTCTCCTGCGCCTTATTATTCAGTCGCGAAAAGGCGGCTTGGGAGGCACGAAACGCGACGTGAATTTTTTTACCCAAATACCGTGACACGACCGCTAATAATGGGAAAGGTACCACCGCAATCAGCGTCAGTCGCCAGTCGATTAGTGTCATCATCGCAATCAGCGTTGTCCCACCAGTAATAATGGAATCCGCAAATTGGAGAATGCCACCACCAGCGACCCGTTCAACCGCCGTGAGATCATTGGTCGCATGAGCCATCAAGTCCCCGGTACGGTATTGCTGATAAAACGTCGCATCCATCTTCATAAAATGCCAAAAGAGTCGTTCCCGCAGCGTTCGTTCAAGGCCGGCTGCACCACCCCAGATGGCATTCCGCCATAAATAACGCGCCAGGTACTGACCAACGGCGGCCACACCAATAATAACTAAATAGACCGTCAGCGTGTGCGCCGTCAAGCTGTGCTGATTAATCCCATCAACGATGTCCCCAATAATCCGGGGCGGCACAATGCCGATAATGGCAGTCAAAACTAGTCCAAGCACCCCCGCGAGGTACAACTTCCATTCACGCCGAAAATACCAGCCTAATTTCAAAAATATACTCACAGCGCACCTCCAATAATTTAATTAAAATTTAATTAGACAACTTTTTATAATACCATACCTCGCGCAAACCCCTTAATGATAAGTTCCATCCCGAATGCAAAGTGATTGCACCAGATTGAAAATAAGCTTAAACTGGGGACGTTAGTGGGACGGTCATTACGATCGTCCCTTTCAATCGTAAAAATTCAGATTACTGATTTTTACCACCGACTATTGGGCTTGGTGAGCTGTCCAAAATACGCCAATTATTTTTATAAGGAGTGTTGATTGTGTCCCAACCAAGTACCGTCACTTTAAAAACCAAACTGGCAATCTTATCCGTTGGTTTACTCTCATTTGTCGGGATTCTCGTGGAAACATCGATGAATGTGACGTTCCCCACGCTGATTAAAACAATGGGGGTTTCACTAGATACCGTCCAGTGGCTGACGACCGGTTACCTATTACTGACAACCATTGTCATGAGTACCACGGCCTATGTTCTA
The DNA here is from genome assembly GCF_022549155.1 of Lactiplantibacillus sp. ME-2. NCBI lineage: Bacteria > Bacillati > Bacillota > Bacilli > Lactobacillales > Lactobacillaceae > Lactiplantibacillus > Lactiplantibacillus sp. ME-2. The sequence goes on along the minus strand of NZ_JAKZEQ010000005.1, from coordinate 51,269 downwards.
AAGCGGTTTAACCCCAAGCCCTTATTCTTATTTGCCGCCCTCGTGTGTCTGCTTGGGGGCATTCTTTGTTGGTTAGCGCCGAATTTCTCCGTATTATTAACTGGCCGCCTTTTACAGGCCGTAGCCACTGGGATTTCGATTCCACTGATGTTCCAGTTGATTTTCACTTACGTCCCTCGCAATCAACTAGGAACTTATACCGGTTTAGCTAGTGTCATCGTGTCTCTAGCCCCGGCTCTCGGACCAACTTATGGCGGGATTTTAACTAGCGTCTGGTCATGGCGGGCAATTTTCGTTGGTATCGTACCGTTATTGGCATTACTGGCAATCTTAGGGGCGTTCAACATTTCGGGGAAGGCCTTAGGTGTTGGCAATAAAAAATTCGACTATCTGGGCGCAATCCTTTTAGCCATCACCTTCACTAGTCTGTTGTTCACGTTTAACAACGCGGGAACTCACGGCTGGCTGTCGCCGAACTTCGGCCTCTGGTGTCTGTGGAGCATCGTGATGATTGGTGCAATGGTGACGTACGCCATCAAGGGGCGTCGCCAACTGATTGATTATTCAATTCTCAAATTGCCAATCTTGCGACTTCGGCTATTTAATTACTTTGGTTTACAATTCATTAATATCGGGTTATCGTTCGTCCTGCCACTTTTCGCCCAAACCGTCCTTGGGGCTTCGGCCATGACGGCGGGGCTCATGATGCTTCCCGGCGCAATCGTCGGCGCCATCACTGGGCCAATCGCCGGTCGAATTTACGATAAACAAGGCCCAACGACCTTATTAACATTTAGTGCCATCATGGCGAGCGCCGCCTTACTATTATTCTGGCTGACAACCGATTATTTCACAGTCATCATCATGGCTGTCATTTACGCGCTACTACGCGTCGGCTTTAATACTGGTTTTGGGACTGCGATTTCGGACGGTAGCACCCGCGTCCCTCTGCCTCAAAAATCCGATCAAAACTCGATGTTCAGTATGATGCAACAATACGCCGGTTCAATCGGGACCAGTATTATGTCCGCTGTAATTGCCGGCTATGAAATTCATCATTCCACCGTAACTGGAACGATTATGGGGAGCAAGTTGGATTTCTTGCTATTATTCGTGTTGGCGATCGCCATTTTGGTTAGTGTTTTGCATGTTAAACGACTTGAAGCAGGGCAAAACTAGGATTGACTGGTAGCAACGTTAGTCTTGCAAGTGGATTGATTGCTGCATTTTTGGAGATTAATTCTTTAATACTTTGAAACTATACCAAAAAGGCCCGGGTTAGCGTACCCGAGCCTTTCTTGTACCATATAAAAAACCATTTACCAACTAACGCCTAACTTCACTAATACCAACCGCACAACATTTTCGTTTTGGCAGTTACCTTTTTAACACCTGAACAACTCCGAATGCAGCAATCGACTATTATTTTCTAGATAGGTTATTCTAGTCATTCAGCAAATCGTCAAACTTAGGCTTAGCCACTGGCAAGACATTAGCACCGATTTTAATACTTTCAGATAACAACCGGAAAAAGTCAGCTGTCATAATTGTTTCATGACAAAGTAACTAGCACAACGCGTATTGGATAAATACATAAAGCTGACTGCATAGTCGGCTTTATACCGTTGCGGGCAAATTATTACGGTTTTAGTGAACTTGCATAAAATAGTTTGGACCAGGTACTGGATTGTCAGCCTCAAAGTAAAGAAGACCATGGAAGGCGGCGTGGTAAGGACCGCCACTTGGAGTTGCTGTAAAATACTGTGCCACAGTGCTTAGATCAGGACGATCAGTAATGTACCCTGTAAAAGCACCCTTTTTTTCTGAAAAGCTAACGTTCTTAGCGTTTCCAGTTACACCACCCATATATCTGCCATAGCGTATTCTTGAACCAGAAAATTTATTTACTTGGCAAGATTGCCCTTTACCCAATCGCTTGACGGCTGTTGGTTGTTTCGGGCCCCGGTCTTCGATAACTGGTTCTTGAGATGATGCATCAAATAGCGGAACCTGATTGCCATCTTTGTCATAAATCACGTTTTGTTCAGTTGTAACGCTTTGCTCTGTAAAAGTACTCGAGTTGGCATTTACAACATGGAAAAAAATTGACACAATCAGCCCTACAGCCGATAACGATAGTGCACGTAACACAGTTAAACTACCCCTTTTCATAATACGTTCCCCAATTTTTACCGGTATTATACTTTGTCCTTATATGATAGCATAGGATAATCATATGTCATCTATTTTTTCAGATATTTAGCTTTAAAATATTGATGAATTTTATCCATCGACACCATTTTTATGTATGATAAAAGGACATATTGCGCCATGCTGCAACCAAGCTGATCACAACCAATTGAAAGCATGTGTCCAATATGTCCCAAGATAATTCTACTAAATTACTGATATAATTATTCAAGAACGATTACATATCGCTCAGATCAATATTTCTAGCATTGGTGAATGAATCACCATAACGTCAAAGTGTATTGAAAGTGGATTGATTGCTGCATTTTTGGAGATTAATTATTTAAATGCTTTAAATCTACATCGAAAAGGCTCAGGTTTTCTTTGACCTGGGCCTTTTTGCGTACTCTAGCGTCAGTAAACACACTATTAAGCAGATTACTATCTCAATGCTTTCTAAAATAGAGTTTCCATATTATGATGCTATAATTGAAAACTAGTGACATTACAAAATAAATAATGGAAATACCCAAAACATTAGCACAGTATTCTGTAAACCAATATTTGTATTGTGTGAGAAGATCATATCCACCATGTAAAACAAAAAAATAAATAACTGATATTCCAAAAACAATCATGCTTTGTTTGAAACTTGATTTAAAAACAGCCATCATATCCTACTCCCATCTATTGAAACCGGTTTCGTTTTGTCTTATTATACATACGCAATTCAAAAATGTACACTACCGGAATAAGGAGGAAGTTCAATGAATTATACCAGTCAAGCTAACATTCACAGATTTACTTTGATCATTATTTTATTGAGCAGTATCCTAATATCTACTACCATAACTTTGAAAATTTCTGCCAATACAACATCATCGTCACAACAAGCCATAGATTGTATCGCTCAAGAATTAGCAGATGTATCAAATAGCATTCAGTATGATCCCCAGACTGGATTAGCAACAAACTTAGATGTGAACGCTTTAGTATCAAAATACGGTTCCAATAACCAGAACCAATTGCAGCATATCAACGAGATAATGAAATATGAATACAAGCGAAATTTGCAATTCAACCAAGGCAAGCTAAATAGTATTCAAACTAGAAGTTTTTGGTCCTGTATGAAAAATCAATTATTGGACATGATTGGCTATCAAACTTTCCAAGCATTGTTACGCGGAGGCATTCAAGGATTAATCCAAAGAAAGGCGTGGAAGGCAGCGGCTAAATTACTAATCAGATACCTTGGAGATGGCATCGGAATCGGGTTTATCGCCGCACAATTAGCCTGGTACGCGATTAGATGTGCCTAGTTATTCATTAGTTGCGCTCACTCGTAGAAAAAAGTAATGTCTTCGAATTATGGTATCAGTAAAATTAAAATTTAACCCTTTTCGAGAAAAAAACCGCGCCCCCAAGACGCGGTTTTTCGTCTTGGAAGCGCGATAATATGATTACCAGTAATTACTTACCAGCTTTCATCTGAATTTCAGCCTCGGCTGGAACTTGCATATCGTGTTGCTTGAGAAAGACCATGGAAGCCCACAGTAAGCCCAGCGACACAATCGTAATTCCTGCTAAGACAACGATTGATGACCAGAAGATACCACTACCCCAACCACCAGTTAAGGCTTGCCGGAACGCTTGAATCGAGTACGTTAATGGCAAGTATGGGTGAATAACGTTGAAGAACTTGTTGGTAATTTCCATCGGGAAGGTCCCACCAGAACCACCAAGTTGTAGCATCAAGATAACCATTGCGACGAACCGTCCTGGGTTATCGAATAGCATCGATAAGAACATGACTAGGAACATTGACGCTAAGGCAATCATGATTGCCGTCAAGTAGTATTCAGGTACACTGATTGGTTTCAAACCAGCAACTAATAACACTGTCGCTTCGATGACCGCCATCGCAAGTGCTACGGGACCACCAACGGCAACTTTACTCCAGAACCATTGTGTTGGCGTGCCGTCGTCATCCGCAATCCGTCGAATTGGATAAGCGAAGTTGAAGACGATTGCCCCAACATACAAGGCCAGTGACAAGACGTAAGGTGCTAACGCATGACCATAGTTTGGCACGTGCGTGTAGTCTTTATAGGACGTCTTAGTTGGCGCCGCCATCATTTTCGCATTCGCGTTCTTTAATGGTGTCGCGTTAACTTGATCAGCACCTTCTTGTAAGGAAGTCGCGAGTGTCTTGTTACCGTTCTTGATCTGCTTTGTCCCGGATAGGAGTTTGGCAGAGTTGTTGTCAAGCTGGGTGGCCCCGTCATTTAATTGACTGACACCACTCGTTAATTGACCGGTACTACCTTGTAAGGTTTGTAAACCACTGTTTAGTTGACCGGCACCGGTGTCAAGTTGTTGGACACCACTTACTAGGACTGGTACTTGACCGTTTAACGTTACTAAACCATTTGTGACCTTACTTGAACCGGCAAAGAGTTGTTGAACTGCACTAACCAGAACTGGCACTTGACCATTAAGGGTAACTAAACCAGTTGTTACCTTGCCAGAGCCAACTTGCAACTGTTGGACACCACTAACTAACTCAGGGAGTTGACCATTCATAGTTACCAACCCAGTCGTAATTTTGTTAGAACCAACTAGTAATTGACTAACTCCCCCTTGTGCTGTGTTAATACCATTAGTGAGGGTTTGAGAACCAGTACTCAATTTATTTATACCGGTGATCATTGCGGGAACACTGCCGTTGACTGTCTTCAATCCACCCGTGACCGTTTGGGAACCACTAAACAACTGCTCGACACCTGAAACCAATGTTGGAATTCCACCATTCAGTTGCGCAGCACCAGTCGCCAGTTGTGTGGTACCTTGGTTCAGATCATTTGAATTAGCATCCAATTGCTGACTACCATTACTCAATTGGCCTATTGCGCCCGTAATTTCGGGAACCGCGCCATTAAGTGTGGTGAGTCCAGTACTCAAATTATTAGCACCTTTATTCAGCTGAGCTGACTGTGAAGCCAATTTACTTGTACCTGTTGATAACGACTCAATTCCACTAACTAATCCTGGGACTTGCATATTTAATTTTGTCAATCCATTACTTAAACCATCAGTCCCACTTTGCAGCGCCTTCAACCCAGTGGTTAATTCTGCTGAACCACTGGCAAGCTGACTAATTCCTGAAGTCGTGGAACTAATATCTGAAATAATGGTATTCATCCCAGCTTCAATCTTTCCGTACTCAGTTACCAAGTCAGTATTAGAATTACTTGTTGCCGAGGTGTTCTCCGCAACTAATGACTCTACCTTTGATAGACTACTCTGCAAATTTTGAACTTGTTGCGCATTAGTAGTCGTCGTCGTGCTTTGTCCAACATCTTTTAGACTTTCCTTAATTGCCGCAACCTGAGTATCAGTTAAATTCTGTGAAGATTTTAAGCCATCGATTTTACTATTGATTTGTGACGTAATATCAGCTTGCGTTGGCGACTGGGAAGTATTTAAAGCATCTACGTTACTTGATAAGGATTTTAACGCGGTATTTAAAGCATCGTTATTATTACTACTCTTCGTGTTAGCAGCAATTTCTTTTTGACTAGCTGCCAATGCCTGTTCAAATTGTGCCATTTCAGTCTTCAAAGTTTCGATTTTTGTCTTAGTCGCTGAATCATTTACTGCGGCTGACAATTGATCCAGGCCATCAGAAATTTTCGCACTATTTGTTTGTAAATCGCTAACACCGGCATTGACTGTTTGCGCACCGGTTGTTAAATCGTTGACAGAACTACTCAAATTAGTAGTATTTGATTTCAATAGGCTGGCACCATCATTGGCGGTACCAACACCCGCTGTATAATCTGCAACTCCGCTAGCCAATTCTGTTGAGCCATCAGAAAGCTGCGAAACACTACTAGACAATTTTCCAGTTTGACCATCTAATTTAGTTAAACCAGTCGTCAGCTGATAAACACCATCAGTATATGTGGCAACTCCGACTTTGACCTTTTGGGACCCATCTGCTAACTGTCCCGTTGCATTACTGATTGTCCCGGTTTTGTCATTCAAATTCTTTAGTCCAGTCGTGACCTTGCCTGAACCATCTGTCAACAAATTAACAGCACCAGCTAATGTCCCGGCTTTATTGCCTAATGTTAACAATCCTTCGGTAATCGACTGCGATCCAATCTGCATTGTCGGTAATTTTGAGTCAAGTTGTTGTAGACCATTAGAAACTTGAGCTGAGCCGTTTGTCAATTGACTGACACCACTCACCATTGGGACGACTTTTCCTTGCAACGTAGTCAGCCCAGTTGTGACTTGACTGGAACCATCTTTCAACTGACTGACGCCACTAGCCAACGCACCAGTCTTACCATTCAACGTTCCAAGCCCACTAGTAACCTGCCCGGAACCATCTGATAACTGACTAACACCACTGGCTAACGCCCCGGTCTTACTATTCAACGTATCCAGACCGGTCTTCAACGCACTACCACCATCAGCAAGCTTAGCAATCCCAGCAGGTAATTGCTGCACTTTCGTATTCAGCTCAGTCGTCCCGTTCTTCAACGTATGAACACCCGTCGTATACGTCGTCAAGCCATCCTGCAGTTCAACACCACCATCTTTAAGCTTGGTGGCCCCATCGGCGGCTTTTTGATAGCCCTTACCGGCAGTCCGAATCTGCTTGAAGATTGCTAATGCGTAGGCCTTAGTGACTTGCGCCCGAATACTCTTATTAACTCGTGAAACACCAGTATCGGTAATGACTTTAGCAATATAATTCAACGATTCGTTGGTCTCATAATGCAAGTTCATCTTTTTCGGATTGGTATCCGTCATCGTTGTAGCATTTTTTGAGAAATTGCTAGGAATCGTGACGACCGTGTAATATTTCCGGTCTTTCAATCCCTGCTTGGCTTTTTTAGCCGACACAAAGTGCCAATCTAAATCGTTATTTTTCTTTAAATTCGTCACGACTTGCTTACCAACTGCAAACTTTTCGCCTTGATAGTTCACTGACTTATCTTCATTAACGACAGCCACTGGTAAGTTTTGCGTATCCCCGTATGGATCCCACACCGACTTCAAGAAGAAGATGCTGTATAAAAACGGGATCAAAATCATGACTGAAACTGAAATCCATAGTATTTTGCTATGACGAATTGACCGCCATTCGTCGCGTATCATTTTCACAACCTGAAACCTTCCTTCAAATAATTAAACTGTGTGTTGCTCAAGTGAAAACACCGTCGCAAGCGTCCCCTGAATCATCGCCTGCGTGCTGGTCGCCTGACCATCACGATGACCGTTATTGAGCCACTGGACAATACTTGTGACGACCCCACTGACTAAGTACGCCGTCAAATCGGGATGCTGCGACTGGCGAATCATCGCAAAAACCCGATCATCCGCACCCGTCTCGGCGACCGTGACAAAACAGTCATTGATCACTTGTTGAGAACGGGTATTGTCACCCTCATTGTTCGTCACTAATAAATGTCGTAAAACTTGCGTGTGCGCCCCGATAAACGTCGACATAATTGCCGAACCAACCGTATCAGTTCGCTCAGCAGCCAATAGTTCATCTAACGTGTGCATCACCATCTGCCTGAGCAAATCAAATTTATCCGTATAATAACGATAAAAACTACTGCGATGTATAAATGCTTGCTTACAGATCTGCTCAACCGTAATTTGTGAGATTGAACGTTGCTCCAACAATTGGTACATCGCCCGCTGTAAATCCAGCTCCGTACGAATTGAAATTACCATCACCCCGTTTTTAAATTCTTATATTCGAATAGAAGAATATAGTTGCCATAAAAACACCGCTGCATCCCCGTGCAACGATTGCTGGTGTTCATGCAGTTTAGTGCAAGTACGGTTTCAATTCCAAGTCCTCCTTAAGCGTGTGAATCAAATGCTCAACTTGCGTTAGTGGCGCGTCAAACGTCACCCGATAATAGTTACGGGTCCCCTGATGTTCAACTGCGACAAAGTGTCGTTCCTTTAACGTCTTCAATTGATGCGAAACGGCCGGTTGCGAAATATGCATCCGTTCAGTTAATTCACCAACAGTCATGCCCTGCGCGTGTTGCGAAAGTTCAATCATGATTTGTTGACGCCGTTCATCGGCTAAGACTTCAAAGATCGGAATTGTTTCTCGAAATTCTTGCAGTGCTTCTTCCCTACTGACCATGCGATTAGCCTCCTATATTCTTATATTCTAATGTTCGAATGTATCAATGATAAAGCTTTTTGAATCCGTTTGCAACACCTAAATCCACTTTGTCGATAAACGCGACAAATTATTATTTTTGTCGCATTTGACGAAAAAAAAAGACGCCTGACCACGCAGTCAGACGTCTCCAAGGGTAATTAGTACTAGCAATCAAAACGATTGATAGCAACGTCCGGTTGGGAACCGGAGCCGTTGTATGGAAAATCATAGGTGTTTGGGAAGGCCCCATGATCTAAGACATCGCGTTACTTGTTAATAATGACAGAAACATCAGCAAATTAACGGCGGTTAAGTAACTCGAATAACTACAGTATAATCGCTCAGTGAAACTTTGCTAGTCCTACTTTGAACCTTTTGTCGTAAAACAGGACATTTAGATTAAATTGTTGTATGAAAAAACGACGTTTAACAGCCGACCGTGCCCATTATGCTGACCTAGATGACTGTCTTGCCGCTTAATTCAACGCCTTCTTCACATATTTGTAACCATACTTAACCAACTCGCGCTCGACTTGCTTACTAGTGGTCGTCGATTGAGACGAGCGACTCGTACTCGTATTCTGACTACTGCTGACTTTATCAGCCCCAGCAACCTGCATCGTCGAATCCGCTTTCCCGCGACCAGTAGCATAGTCGAAGCTAACGCCAGGTTCAACGTTCCAAATATAGACATTGAAATTGACACTGCCATCGGTTGAAACTGCTTGCGACCAGTAACCACGAGGCATCAATTCGTTGCCACGGAAAACCGTCGTCACACGATAAATGACTTTTTTACCTTGTTCTAACGCCGTGCGCACCTGATTTTCATAAATCTGCATCGTTTTTTGATTCGAGTAGGCCGTCTGAGTTGCCAAGTTTTTCGGGTTATCTAAGCTACCATCTTCACCAGCGCGATACTGCCCATTAGACGTCAAGTTAAAGGATAACGTGTAAGCAATCAAGTGCCCGCGATTTTGCGGATAGACCCGCTTACCATTAACGGTAATCGGTTGATTATGCCAGCCAGTTGGGCTCCACGTTTGCGCCGTCCGTCCTTCAGACCGTCCTAAATTGGCCTTGCTCAAGTAAGCCGTGTCCGTGGTTGTCCGATTCAATGAATCTAAATTACCGTAATCAATCTTAGAATTTTTCCACTGACTCGCTGCCAGCGTACTCTTACCGCTATTAACTTTGATGGCCGCAGCACTGCCCGATTGATAAGTCATTTTTGCCAGTTGTTTGTAAGTTTGTTGCGTATTACCAGTCGTACTGGTCGTTTGATTACGACTGGATTCAGACTGCTGACTAGTCGTCGAACTCGTCGTATCCGTACCAGACGTTAACAAGCTACAACCACCCAACAGTAAGCTCAAACTCAAGAGACCCGCTATGCCAACGCGTCGCATTAATTTCACCATGATTCTCTTCCACCCCGTCTTTTTTAAGTACGGTTCTATCATACCGTACTTTCACAAGGGGAACAAACGTTTTCTTTTAATCTTTTTGTACTTGCCAGTCATTCCTTAGAATCCCATACTTGACCGAGTCATAATACTGCCCTTGCCAATAACGAACTTGTGGAATCCGGGCCTCCTGCTTTAATCCCACGGCTTCCGCTAACCGCATCATCCGCGTATTCCCCGACCACGTTGTCAATCCAATGTGCGGCAAAGTCGTCTCCTCTTGGAATAAGTAGGTCAACCATTTAGTCAACGCGGTGCGCCCAATATGCTCACCCCAATGCTCCTGATTATAGATAATGATGCCTACCTCTAACCAGCGTTTGAGGGAACCATCCACAAAGTGCCAATTAACACTGCCGACAATCACACCATCCCGTGTGATGACCCAGTTACGCGGTCGAATCAACCAATCACGGGGGCCAATAATTGTCTCAAAGTCTGTTTGAATCGGTAGTTGGTCATGAAAATACGGTCCATTCCAGCGCATCCACTCCGCATTTGGATCACTAAAACCTAGTTGCCATAGCGTCGTTAATTCTGCGCGCTGAAGCGGTCGAATTGTAATTGTTGCCGTCATTTGATCACGCCCTCTCAATTCATAGGTCTACTATATCGAAAAACCACCCTAACAACAATCACATTCGTGGACATATAAACTTACATTAAACGGCCCCTTTTCCAGCGAACCGAAGCTGGCCGTCCTTGACTTTAGCTCACTTAGGGACAACGACAGCTAAAAAAACCACCATTCTGGCTGAAAGAATGGTGGTCATAAGTCTTAAGCGTGTGTTGCAAGCTGTCGCAGCAATTTTAGTATAGCTGCTGAAACGCGTTTCAGGTCAAGCACTAAGTTGGCGCCAGGTTGCTTTGGTCAGTAAGTACCGCATGACGTGGATCACTTCACCTTTATCACTGGTAAACGTGTGCAGTTCTCCAGCCGCTTGCATGCCCATCTTAGCCATCACTCGGCCAGAATTAGGGTTGGCACTCGCATAGTGAGCCTCGATGGTCTCATAGTTCAGCGTTTCAAACCCATAATGCATCAAACAATTGCCGGCTTCCGCAACATAACCGTGCCCCCACGCAGCTGGGCTTAAAGCGTACGTCAATTCACCAGTCGCACCACTACCATGAAACTCATAAAACCCAATCAGTTGATGATCACGGCGACGTTCAATGCCAAAAACAGTGGTCGTGTCTGCCAAAAAGTGCGTCGTAAACAGTTGCTCGAACGCGGCCGGACTCTGAACCCGTCGGTAACGTAAATAAGCGACAACCTGCGGATCAAAAATCATGTCCGCTAACGCATCATGATCCGCCGCTGTCATTGGTCGTAATATCAACCGTTCCGTTTCAAACTGAGTCAAATTGCCATCTCCAAATTATTATTGATTCGTTAATTATAATAATCTACTGGCAAATGTAAATTATTTCGTTCCACTCTCAATGATTTGGCAAAGTCACCTGTGCCAGCATCGCAGTTCCTACCGCTTCAAATCGGGGTCAGTAATCTGATTAACGTACGTAAATATCCCAGTACTACATTGTAACAGTAACCACTGTGTCACTAATGGTGGTATTTGTAAGTCTGTCCCATAACCAGCCCAAAAAGCTTGAATCAACGTTGCAGATTGTTGAAGATCTTCAAAAAAGAATTTCAAACAGTCCTCGAGGGCGTACCCGTGACGGGCTCGTTCAAAATCAATCAGAACAAGCTGACCATGATGGTAGCGAAAGTTACGAGTACCCATGTCCCCATGCAGTGTCATGACTGGTTGCGGTGCTAGTGCGGTTATAATCATCGTCCGGTGGTCGAGAAAGTATGGTAATAAGGACACCAGCGCGTCGTAATGGGGACTAGTCTTTAACCGCTCAACCCTGGCGGCCATCCCATCGAAATCCAGAACCGGCATCAGGTCTGCGGTTGTTGGAAGTTGAATTGCGTGGTGAAATCTGGAGACTACCTGACCCATTTGGTAAACGAGCGCTGGAGTCAAAGTTGTCGGTACAGGAGTTAGTTGCCAATCTCGCAACACCAACACCCACTCGCGACTTGCTAATTGAAAACTGGCTAAGACCCGGTCTGTGAGTTGCGCTGTCACTTGCTGCTCAGTTCTAAATTTACGTTCGTGATTCGGACTGAAAACTTTAACAAAAACTACGGTGTCATAGCGGCGACTATAGCCGGTATACATCTCATTAAATGAAACATGCGCAATCGGAATCAAGTCTGCCTGTAATAACCGTGTTAACGTTTTATGCAGCGTTCTCATTTCGTCCTCCTAAATCCAATTCTCGCAAATTTTAACCACAATAAAAGGGCCGGTAACCAACCGTCCCTTTCTCTGATCGACTTGCAAACCCCAAGCTTGCCATTGTGTATGTGCCTCGTCATGGACCCAGCCCATCCCGAGAGGTATAAATGCTTGTCAAACGTTATGATTCAGCTAACTGAGCTACTTATCACTATCAATAATTGCTTATTAACAATGTCCTGACAAAGTAAATCGATCCGGCTCCCAACCTAAATCCGCTGACAAAGCGTATGTATTGCTTCATAACTTTGTCTTTAGTATAGCGAGCCAGCATTGCGTTTAGATAACACGAAGATTACAAAAATGTTACAACTGGTCTAAACCAACTAAAAGTTAGCCTGGTATTGCTTAATCGTCTCTGGCTACGGACACCCAGTTTATCTTTAACGAACAAAGTCGCCCACTATGGTCTTAACAGTCGGCCTTTATTGAACTGAAAGCCGTTGATTGACATGTGCTTGAATAACTTGTCGCCGAGAACCGGTCAGGAAATAAATCGTTATGCCAACAAAAATAATGACAGTAGCACCGATTGTTTGCCATTCGAACGCATCCGGCTTAACCATTGTCTGGCTACCTGATGCCATCATGCTCAAAATATCAATAGCAGCATGGATCACCATCGGCAGCAAGATACTACCTGAGTACAGGTACGTCGAGGCTAAAAACCAGCCTAGTGTCGCTGCAAAAATGATTTGCTCAACCGTGGCTGACAAGGGTTGGCCCGCAAAAACGTTTGTAATATGCCACATTCCAAATAGGCCACCGCTTAGCCACACTGCCCAGTCGAGTTGGCGACGCCGATGCCGAAAAGCTTGTAATAACAAGGTTAAAACGGCAAAACGATACAACCATTCCTCCGCGATTCCCGGTTCTAACCCACTCAAAAACATTTTCCAAGTCGCTAACCGTAGCTGGAAGTCCCAATGTGTGAACGTCGTCGCCCATGAACCACCCGCACTAAAGGCATTCCATAGACTAAAAGCCGTTCCCACCACGATCAGCCCAACCACTAAACTAGTTTGGGCCTGACGATTAAACCGCCACGATGGGCCCGTCAATCCCCATCCCCGCAGTAAGACCCCAACAGCAATCACAAAGCCCAGGGCGCCTAAAATACCAGTATCACTGACCATCTCGAATACTGATGGTGCTTGCAGATTCGGTAAAATCAAAAAAGTCTGCTGCGCACTGACGACACCACTAAAAATAGCCGTAATTAGGACCGCAATCCGGCCAATCACAGATTCGATCGGTTTAGTGACCACCACTGCCACCGGTACGAATGCGACCATTAAATAAGCCATCCCCACAGCAATCAATCCCTGCTCGTCTAACCATGACAGCTGACTTAACCAAGCCACGAGGTTCGCCAGTAAAATCGGCAAGAGTGTGAACTGCAGTACTGTTTGGACATAATAATTAACATGTCGCAAACGCCGCCACTGTGCTTGGTCCTCCTCGGCAGCTGGCCACCAGGCTAACAGTCCCCATATCAGCAACTGCATACCACCAACTGGGAAAAACACACCACCATCAAACGTAAATAGTTGAATAAAGGCCGCGCCAAATAACACGATGAGCTGCCCCATGTACCAGCGTCGTAATAATTGTTCGGTTTCCGGCGTCATAAAAAAATCCCCCAATCTGATATGCATTAATCATACCAGATTGGGGGACGCTCACACGTGATTTTGTTTAGATTTATCGGATTCCACGACTAACTAATAAAGATCTTGCACCCGGCCCTGTGTTGCTTCATGGGCCAAGTATTCATCATAAGTCGTATCACCACGATCAACAACGCCTTTCGCACTCACTTCGACAATGTGGTCGGCAATCGTTTGAATAAATTCATGGTCATGAGAAGTAAAGACGATGGCGCCTTTGAAATCAATCAGACTATCATTCAGTGCGGTAATGGATTCCAGGTCCAAATGGTTGGTCGGATCATCTAATAATAAGACGTTAGCCCGACTAAGCATCATCTTTGATAACATTCCCCGTACTTTTTCACCACCAGATAGCACGTTCACTGGTCGTTCAACATCGCTACCAGAGAACAACATTTTACCCAGGAAACCTCGCAAAAAAGTATTGTCACTTTCTTCTTTCGATGCAAACTGGCGTAACCAATCAATAATTGGCAATTCACTACCCGCGTATTCTTCATTAATATCTTTAGGCAAATAAGTCCGCGAAGTCGTTTGTCCCCAGGTCACCGTGCCACTATCTGGTGCCATCGACCCAGCAATAATTTGCATCAGCGTTGTCGTTGCCAAATCGTTGCGGCTAATCAACGCCGTTTTTTCATTGGGACGGAGCGTGAAGCTAATGTTATCAAGAATCTTAACGCCTTCAATCGACTTGGAGACATTCTCGACCTTCACAAGGTCATTACCGATTTCACGGTCTGGCGTGAACTTAATGAACGGATATTTACGTGATGATGGTTTGATATCATCCAACGTAATTTTCTCCAATTGTTTCTTCCGTGAGGTGGCTTGCTTAGATTTCGAAGCATTGGCACTGAATCGCGCCACGAATTCTTGCAACTCTTTAATTTGGTCAGCTTTCTTGGCATTGGCATTCGCTTGCAACTTGGCCGCTAACTGGCTAGATTCCATCCAAAAATCATAATTCCCAACAAATAGTGTGATCTTGCCAAAGTCGACGTCACACATGTGGGTACAAACTTGATTTAGAAAATGCCGGTCATGAGAAACGACAATGACCGTCTTTTCGTAACCAGCCAAAAAGTCTTCCAACCAGCTAATTGATTGGACGTCCAACCCGTTCGTCGGTTCATCCAGTAATAGCACGTCGGGGCTTCCAAACAGCGCTTGACCTAATAAGACTTTCACCTTTTGCGGTTCAGTTAACTCGCTCATCTTCAAGTGTTGCATTGATTCATCGATACCAAGGTTTTGTAACAACTGGTCCGCTTCCGACTCTGCGTTCCAGCCATCCATTTCGGCAAATTCGCCTTCTAATTCAGCGGCCCGAATCCCATCTTCATCGCTAAAATCAGGCTTGGCATACAACGCATCTTTTTCAGTCATGATTTCGTATAACTTTTCGTGACCACGAATAACAGTTGCTAACACTTCTTCATCTTCGAAAGCAAAGTGATTTTGATTCAAGCTAGACATCCGCTCGTTAGGCCCCATCGAGACCGTCCCAGTAGTCGGTTGTAATTTACCTTCCAAGATTTTTAAGAACGTCGACTTACCAGCACCATTGGCACCAATAACGCCGTAGCAGTTTCCCGGCGTGAATTTTAAATTGACATCTTCATAAAGCTTACGTGTTGAAAACTGCATACTAACATTATTTACGGTGAGCATTCCATTACCTCTTCTTTTTTAAAGTGAAATTGTCCGATAGAAAAGAGGTCGGAATTAAACAAACCTTCCAGACCTCTGTGTCGTTAATTATATAACTTTAATTTTAGCATGCTTTCAGCTCGTTTGGCAATCAAAACCATACGTGATTTTCTGAAAGCATCTCATCATTTTCATAAACAATCCAAATTAACCCCACCCGTAAACACCAGTTTTAACCATGTCTAGTGAACAGGCTTGCGCGACCAAAGCCCCGTCTGACGATCATCACGCACACCAAGTAACCCAAGTTAGCAAAATACTGGTCTCACAAAAGTTAACTCAAAATATGTTGTTCAATATAATCCAATACACCATTGTCCACATTGGTACCTGTCACCGCTGTCGCATTGGCTTGGACATTTTCAGGCGCGTTTTGCATTGCAACCGCATGGGTCGCATAGTGAAACATCTCAAAATCATTGGTGCCGTCGCCAAAAACTAACATCTCATCCGGCAGAATACCCAACTGTTCACCAAGCTGTTTGAGGGCGCGGCCTTTGTGCATTCCCGGCTGAATCAAGTCCATACTGCCCTGACCACCTGAAGCGGGTACGGCAATGCCAGCGAGCTTAGGGGTAAGTTCATATACTAACTGGTCCGTCATTGCCGCGGGACAAATAACGTCGAACTTCACAACCGGATCAGTAACTGTGGTTAAATCCGCACATGTCTCTAATTGGTAATAGTAGTCACGCATATTAGCTACAAACTGCGGGTTCGCGTGCGCCAACACATGGACCGTTTGGGTGCCACACAATGCCACTTGTAATTCAGGATACGGTGCCAGGGCCGCTAACACTTGCTGAGTCGCTTGGGGACTGAACGTCGCAGCTTTGAGTCCCGCTTCTCGTTGCCACAGTTCCGCGCCGTTACCACCAATCAACCACATTTCAGGGTAAGCACTAAAGGTCGTGGCTAGTTCCGCCGCTTGGTGACCACTGGCAATCACAAACTGAATACCGCGCCGCTGTAGCGCCGCATAGTCGTTGGCAAACCGCTCCTGGTCATAATCACCATGATCATTTAAAAACGTCCCATCCATATCCGTTGCTATTAATTTAATCGTCATTACTAATCATCCATTTCATGTAAGCCTTTTCTACCCCTTAGCCTACCGATTATGCCCGCAAAGTACAAGTCTTTTCTGATACTTTGTTAGAAGGCACCACCACCGGAGCCACCGCCAAAGCCACCAGAACTACCGCCGGAGAAGCCGCCTGAACCACCCGACGCCGAACTAGCGCTTCCAGAGGCATCTAAGGCGCCACTAAAACTATCGTTGATTGCACCGGACAAATCGAAGTCCAGCCCACCATTCGCATAGAAGAGTGGGTAATACACGAGCATCCCCGTAGCCAATGCTTCCGTACCAAAATCAATCGCCAATTGCTTAGTCACTTGATTGGCTAGTCCAAAAGCCGCGGCGTATGGCAAGATTTGTTCCCACAAAATCAAATCACCGACTTGGGCCGTATTAAAGTGCCCAATATCCTTAAGCATGCGGCGTAGTCCATTGATTTGATTACGTAATTCCAAGCCTGCGTCAGTATTGATGGCAATCCGCCGCCTTTGAATTATCCAGCCGATCCAGAAAGCCACCGCGGCCACTACCGCTGGAATCACCATCAGGGTCACGACCTTCGGACTAACTAATAACCCAGCACCCGTGGCAATCATCCCCATAACACTCACGACAACTGCTGCCATCAGCCATTGATTACGAAGCCGATAATTAGTTTCGTCTTGATAGACCGCCACGTCTTGGTCTACTTCGGTCTGCCAGCGGCTAAACCATTTGCCCAACCGACCAGCTTTATCACGCTTCCCATATTTTTTGAGATCCGTTAGCATGAACTGCCCGTCAACCGCGATTTTATCAAAACAGTGAGCCAAAAATGAGTTAGTCACTGGTTTCAATTGCGTTAACCGCACATCCGGTTTTCGGTGACCCGCAACCGTTTCAATCGTTATTTCGTGATTAGCTGCTGCTCGCAAAATTTCAGCCGTTAAAGCATCCGTATTCGGCGACCGCTGTGCCCACAATGACTCAGCAACTGCTGGTGTTACTGGTGGCACGTCAAATGAATGATTGATGGGAATCGGCTGCTGATGTGGCTTAGCCGGATGACGAGCCAGCCACCAAAGATAGCCAATCATGACCAATAACCAACCAGCCACTGCGGCACCAAAGATAACACGACGCAGTAACTGATTACGTCGCCGTTTTTCATTAGCTTCCTGTGCCAACTTAGCTTCTTGTTTTTGGACCGTCGCTTTTCGCTTGGCAGTATTCGTCCGCGTATTCGTCGCCGTGACCGTGGTTGGAAATAGTAGGTGACTTTCAACGAATTGGTTCGCGGGATTATGTCCCAACGTCATCGTCACCCGGCCTGCCGCGCGCTCAACTTTCGTCTGACCACTCAACGGTCCGTGCGTCCAGGCTTGTAACGCGCTCACATTCTTGGCAGGTAACTGAATCACGATTTTGACATTATTCAGTGGTACATCCCAGCCACTACCAATCACTTTCCAATTCAGTTCGGCCGTGTCTGCATAGTTCGTTACGACCCCTTTAAGCCGATACCGATAGACAACCCGTAACTTATCATCTTCTTGAACTTGCCGGTAGAGCTTGACACGCATCCGGTCAGCATTTTGGGTCAACTGATACGTGCTGTTGGCCCCCGTTTCACTTGGCGCCGCCGTCACCGTGGTCCCACCATTCAGTTGCGTCGTGACCCCTTCCAACTGGGCCCCCTGAATACCTTTCAAATCTTGAACATTAAATACCCCATGATAATCGTCATCAAATTGATAAGTCATCGCTTGCGTTACATTCGCACTACCATCACGTTGAATGGCTACATTAACTTGATATTGGTCAATATCATAATCCGCAGCTGCGCGCATTGCTAAGCTAAACCACCAACAAAATCCTGCCAATAGTCCGAGCACGCTCAGCCAACTTAATCGTCGCTTCTTCGACATCTCACCATCGCCCCCTCCAATAATCGTTAGCCCTAGTTTATCATACTCCCCCGGCCGTGGGGCGCGAGATACTGCCACCGCTTTCTTAGGCAAAGCCGTCCTTTTGTTGTAGCATAGAAAGTGACACGAAAGGGGTTTTAGTCATGCCACAAACCACGTTACCGACTCACATTCAAGTGCGAGGTGCACACGTCAATAATTTAAAAAATATCGATATCGACATTCCACTCAACGAATTTGTTGCGATCACTGGTCGCAGTGGGTCCGGTAAGTCATCACTCGCAATGGGCGTCCTGTACGCTGAGGGGGCCCGCCGCTACTTGAACGCCCTGTCAACCTTTACCCGCCGCCGAATCAATCAGGTCGGCAAAGCCAGTGTTGATTCAGTACAATACTTACCATCCGCATTAGCGCTACGCCAACGCCCCCAGGTTCCCGGCGTCCGTTCAACCGTCGGCACCATGTCTGAAAGCTTAAATATCTTAAGGCTAGCCTTCTCACGACTCAGCTCAGCAGTTTGCCCCAATGGTCACCGCATGCCACCAACGCTCGATGTGGCTGAAAATGATGGTTACGTCACCTGTCCGACTTGTGGCGTCAAATTCAGAGCGCCCGGCGCCGAAGATTTCGCCTTCAATTCAGGTGGGGCCTGTCCGACTTGCGGTGGCCTAGGCCAAGTTCGCCAAATTGACCCGGCACTCATTATTGCGGATGAAAATCAAACTATCGAAGAAGGGGCCGTTGCTTCTTGGCACCTGCCTGGACGTAACTTTATGCCGATCGTTGCACGCGAAATTGGGATTCCCATCGATATTCCGTATAAAGACCTTAGTGAAGCCGATAAAACACGCGTATTGCATGGTCCTAAGCAAACCGTTGCCATCAACATTCCAAGCGCTAAAGGTAAAATCTTTCACATGGACAACGCTGTCTACGAGAACGCCTTTGCCGCCGTTGAAGATAGTATGGCGACGACCAAAAATGAACGGGCAATTACTCGGCTGAATCGCTTTTACAAGTTTGATACTTGTCCAGATTGTCACGGATCACGCTTCAATCCTCAGTTGTTTAACTACGAATTAAATGGTCAAAACATTGCGACGGTTAGTGATATGACTGTCGCCGCCTTGCATGATTTTGCGGCCACGATTGTCCCGTGGCTACCTACTAAGATGCATCATCTTGGACAATCCCTTGTTGATGAATTGCTACTCAGCCTGCAACCCATGGAAGAACTTGGACTCGACTACCTCACACTCAGTCGCCCCGGCGCGACCCTGTCAACTGGTGAATTACAACGCATTCAGCTCGGACGCACTTTGCGTAGCGCCACGACTGGCGTGTTATATATCCTTGATGAACCTTCCGTTGGACTTCATCCAGCTAACGTGGCGGGCCTAATCAAAGCTTTCCGCGGGCTAGTCGCCCAAGGAAATTCCGTTGTGGTGGTTGACCACGACACTAGTATTATCAGTGCAGCTGATGATATTATTGAGATTGGTCCGGGGGCTGGTAAGCACGGCGGTACCGTTGTCGGACAAGGCACTGTCGCAGCCATCAAGCAGGACAAAGAGTCCTTAATTGCGCCATTTCTCACCGGTACTGCCACGCTGCGTGAACGCCCCGTATTAACCGACGATGCGCTCTGGAAAAAGGGGGCCCTTGCTATTGAAGTGGCTCATCACTTTAACATCCAAGACATTACGGCGCGCATTCCCAAAAACCGTTTCACGACCGTCACGGGTATGAGCGGCGCTGGTAAAACGACTCTGGTACTAGATAGTTTGATTCCAGCACTGATTGCCACAGCTAAAAAGCGACCACTCCCAACCCACGTTAAGGCCTTTGACAATGGTCACATTCGACACGTTGTTACCGTCGACTCAGTGCCCGTTGGTAAGAATGTACGGTCAACGGTCGCCACTTATACCAACATTCTCGACCATCTACGCCAATTATTCGCCGCCACCCCAGCAGCACAAGCAAACGGTTGGACCGCTAGCCAATTTTCATATAACGTCGCTGCGGGTGCTTGCCCAACTTGTGGTGGTACGGGCCAAATCTCCTTAGATGTGCAATACCTGCCAGACATCACCGAAGTCTGCCCCCAATGCCACGGCAAGCGCTACAATAAACAGACGCTGACCGTCAAATGGCATGGCTATTCGATTGCGGATATTTTAGATCTCGCGGTTGACGAGGCCCTACCAATTTTCAAAGCGCAATCCGCCATCGCTAATACACTCCAGATTCTGCATGATATGGGACTAGGCTACTTACTATTAGGTGAAAGTACGCCGGCACTCTCGGGTGGCGAAGCTCAGCGCCTGAAGCTCACCTCCCGCATTGGCAAACGCCAAACGGGAACGCTCTTTGTCTTCGATGAGCCTTCAGTCGGTTTGCACCCGCTCGACATTCAGCAACTCGTCAAAGTCTTTGACCAACTGATTCAGCAAGGGGCAACCGTCATTGCCATCGAACACGATCTCGACGTAATCGCCAACGCTGATTACGTTATCGATATGGGACCCGCGGGCGGTATCAACGGTGGTAACATTGTCGCCACCGGTACCCCATTAGCCGTTAGTCAAAATCCAACTAGTGTAACAGGGCAATATTTGAAGACGCATTTGGCCCTATTCCACGTTTAACCAATGAACTGATGACCGACCTCATTCATCACAACGGTCTTATCGAATATTTAATCAAAAAGCGTGTCTAACCCCCAGCTAGTCAACTTGCTAGGGGTTAGACACGCTTTTGTTGTGCTGCGATGGTGCCAATGAAGCGGACGAAACTAACGTCCTTTTCCTTAATGTACCATTTCAGTTAGTCAGCCGTCCCAAGATGTCTTTTTGAGCACTGCATTTCACTAAATCCATTCGTAAGTCATCACAAAGCTGATAGCCACATCCTAACACCAAATTGAAATATCAATAACAAAAGATTAACAATTAATCACTGCCTGTGCGCCATCACTGCCCAGATCAACGCCAGCGCACTCACACCAATCATCACCGAACACGCCGCCGTCGCACCAACTAAGTTATATAATAAAACGATGCCGACGCTACCAACGGGTGCCGCCAACGTCACAATCGAACTGATGGTACCAAAGACCGTCCCTGTTAAGTGCGGGTCAATTTGTGGCATCATGATGGCGAACATCTTCGGGTCCAGTTTGCCACTCATGAAGCCCACTGCAAACATGCCCCCAAGAATCAAGATTAGTTGTGGAACGACTAGTAAAATCACATAGGTCAGCATCGGCGCTAGCATCGCTGCCAGTAACAATTGAAACAATGAGAGCCGATCAAACCAAGTATTTTTAGTAATGCCACCCAATACGCTTCCGGTAACAAAGACCACGTTGACCATTAAAATTGCGACCGAATAGCTCACGGGCATGCGGGCCGCCAAGTCAATAAACATTAAGTTCAAAATCGCATCAATGCTCATCGTTGCGACGTTTAAAATCATCAGAATACCCAGATAACTGACTGCGCCCATTCTAGTCGTCGTCAGCATCACTCGCTGAATCACGGGCCAGGCCTCAATATGTCGTGGTCGTACAGCAACTTTGGGAGTCGACTGAATCGCTGAACGTCCGGCCAACAAGCAGCTAGCGGCCCCAATAAAAGTCATCGCATTCACTATTCCAGCTAACGCATAATCATGCCACTGGGCGATAATCAAGACCCCTAGTGTTTGACCCAGTGGCTCAACAAGTGTACTTACGCTCGCATTAAGCCCCATCACTTGTTGGCGATCGTCAGGCCCAATCCGGTCTTGAATAACAATTGTCAAAATACTGCCACCATATCGACCTAGTAGATCCGAAATAAAATTAATCGCAACGACCACGTAGAAAACAACCACCGTTTGCTGAGTAATCACTTGGGCCAAGACGAGATATAACCCCGCTTGAACGACCTTAGTACCAATCAGCCAGTTAGTTTTTCGGCGCGTCTGATCAGCGAGTCGCCCCGTTAATCCCCCGAAAACGTACGGCACAACTGTCACCACCGAAACGATGGCAACAAACCAATGTGGATTTGGAAAATTCTTTGCGTACGTGAGTAAAATGATATTGAACAGACTCACCCCCAGCGTCGTAAAAAAATTTGCACTAGCAATCGTTTGGAGGGTCCGATTTTTTAATAAAGTCAGCATTAACCCATCTCCCATTAAGATAATGGACTTAGCTTACTCGTCATTACCGTGGTACAATCAGCAAGTAGGTTGCATATATGCCACATTAAGGAGTGCTAGATGACAAACATCGGAGAAACTATTCATCAGATTCGATTAAGTAAGGGCTTAACTCAACAAGAAGTGTATAGCGGTATTATCTCGCGCTCATTCGCCTCACGCTTTGAGAGTGGTGCCAACGATATTGGCGCCAGTAAACTCTTTGCAATTCTGGATAACTTAGCAATTTCAGCCGACGAGTTACGATTCATACACCAAAACTACCAGCCATCAGCATATGACCAGGCCCTTTGGACAATTCGTCACGCTTATGAAACGCTAAATTTTCCCGCCCTAGCCACTTGGATTCGCGAACATCGACACAGCCCCCACGCCTACGAACAACTCATCGCCAGTTATGCCAGCATCTTGATGCTATCCTATGACCATCGTTCAGTCGGCGTGACAACCACGACCCAGCCCGCTTTTGATCACTTGCGCCAGGCCAAGACTTGGACCCTGCAGGAACTAAAATTAGTGCCCGTTCTAATTCCAATTATTGCATCCATCGACGGCTTGGCCGCACTAACACCACTGACAACCCGTATGGCCGCCAATTGTGCCAGTTATCAAACAGCTTGGGGCGATCCCTTTCACGTCAGCAACGACTTACTCAATTTTTATGGATCACTATTTCAAACTAAATTGAACTTTCATGATTTTCAATCTGCTCAAAATCTGAAAACCAAGTTCACTGCCATCGACAGTCACCAGTTAAACTGGGATGGGCGGTTGAGCCAACAATTCTGGCTTGGCATCTGGAATCTCTACTTTGGCGACTGGCAAATTGGCAACCAATTGCTTGATGAAGTCAGCGTCTTAGAAACACATCATCACCCCCGGATTGATAATACGTTATTTGCAATTCGTAACGTTCGCACTAAGCAAGCCCAGACTTATCGCCAATCGCATCAGTCTCACAAACATCTTTAACACCGAAAGCCTGTTCTAGCCTGGCAATAAATTATGCCAGACTGGAACAGGCTTTTTCTTAATCACACATACTGATTAACTGACCCAAGGCTTGCTGAATAATACAGTCTCACTTGCGCCAGTCCCAAAGACCAACAATCTGCAAGGCCCAGAGAAACTGCCGTTTGATATAGCCCTGTCTGGTTCTTCAGGGTTACTCAACCTTGAAGGTGCTCGTTCAGTTAGCACTAAGTTACTTAGTTTACAAATCGTAAGAGTTGAGCCGTAAGTGCACACACAGACCCCATCAAAAACTGGTGACACCTGGCCACATGTATGATTTTTAGTATGTATTGATACTGGTGAGCAGACGTCTTTATTAAAATTAGATTTGAAAATAATTAGTTTTTGGCGTATCGTCTATGTCAACCAAATAATTAAGGAGGCATTTTAATGAAAAACGTGACACGAATTTTAACGCTTAGTAATGGGTATCATCTTTGGAGCCACACTAGTAACTTAGGCGGTCGCACAAAATTGCTCTGCCTTCACGGTGGCCCTGGAGATACTCATGAAGTTTTTGAACGTTTTGGTCCTGAATTAGCCGACCTCGACATTGAGGTGACGATGTATGACCAACTCGGTTCGTGATACTCCGACACCCCTAACTGGGACGACGATGCTATCCGACAACAGTATCTCACCGAAGATTATTACCTGAGCGAGGTTGATGAGGTTCGCCAACAATTAGGGTATAAACACTGCTATCTCGCAGGTCACTCCTGGGGTGGCATGCTCGCAATGACATACGCAGCAGATCATCAAGACCAACTTGACGGGCTAATCATCATTAGCATGATCGACAATATTGCCGATTACTTAAAGCGGATGCACGCAATTCGCACCGCGGAGTTTTCACCAGCTGAAAATGCCTTTATGCTCGCAATTGAAAAACGTCAACAATGGAATAACCCCCACTATCGCCAATTAATAACACACCTCTACCACCAATATATCAATCGTCGTCACCCCAGTATGATGCAACATCAACTCGATATTCAAGCCAAGCCCGTTTACAACCATTTTCAAGGCGACAACGAGTTTGTCGTTTATGGGGTACTTGATGACTGGGACTTCTCGGATACACTTGCAACAATCCAAGTACCGACACTGTTAATGTTTGCTGATCACGAAACCATGCCACTAGCAACGGCTGAACGAATGCAACAGCGCATGCCGAACGCAAAGTTAGTCGTAACACCGGACAGTGGGCATAATCATATGGTCGACAATCCAGCCGTATTCTTTACTTATCTACGAAACTATTTTTCTGATCAATTGGGCCGCTAACAAAGCACCGTTGTCAGTTGCGACAAACGACGCCTCACTAATTGTCAACGCCAGCAACCACAGTGCCACTTTATGAAAACATCTACGCTCACTCGTTTACCATCTCAATGCCCTGACTTTATGCCATACTGAGGAGAAATTGCCTATGGATTTAAAACACACCCCTAGTTCATCTAATACTAACCTTGACGAATTTGGCTATCAACAAGAATTAAAACGAACACTATCTGTTAAAGATTTGGTTATTTACGGCCTAATCTTTATGGTGCCAATCGCACCAATGGGGATTTATGGCGCTGTTATTTCGGTTTCACAAGGTATGATTGCGTTGACCTATGCCATTGGGATGCTGGCGATGTTCTTTACCGCTCTCAGCTACGGACAAATGTCACAGGCCTTTCCCGTGGCTGGATCAGTTTATGCCTATGCAAAACTTGGCATCAATAAATCAATTGGTTTTCTGTCTGGTTGGATGATTATTTTAGATTATATCTTTGTCCCCGCATTACTCTACATCATCGCTGCCAATTCATTAAAATCCCTCCTACCAACCATTCCAACTTGGCTATGGCTGGTTGGTTTTATTGCAATCAATACCCTTATTAATGTTGGAGGCATCGCCTTCACTGCTATTGCAAATCGAATTTTTCTCATTGGTGAATTAATTGTACTTGCTTTTTTCATTATCCTCGGGAGCTATGGCTTAATGCGGGGAATCGGAAATGGTTTCACACTAAAACCATTTTATGACGCGAGTCACTTTAATCTTAATTTTGTCATGACAGCCACTTCAGTAGCAGTTCTCAGCTTTTTAGGTTTCGACGGCATTAGTACCCTAGCGGAAGAAACCACTGGTGGTAATCAGGCTGTGGGAAAAGGTATCCTATGGTCGCTATTAATTGTAGGCGCATTATTCATCATTCAGACTTACTTAGCTGCTCTAATCATTCCTAACTGGCATTCTTTTAACGATCTAAATACTGCATTTTACGTCGTCGCCGGCAAGGTCGGTGGCCCATTCCTAACTGATTTAACCACTATTGTCACCATTCTCTCTTGGGGATTTGCCAATGCATTAGCTGCCCAAGCTGCAATTTCACGAATCCTATTCGGAATGGCCCGTGACCACAATTTGCCACACGTTCTTGCCCGTGTACATCCCCGATTCAAGACCCCATATATGAGTACCTTACTAGTAGCTGTTATTTCACTGCTTGTCGGGTTAACTTTTATGAATGACAGTGGGACACTCTCTGAAATCGTCAATTGTGGTGCCCTGACCGCTTTTCTAGTGATTCATATTGCCGTTATTAACCACTTTTTTATCAAGCAACATTCCCATGACTATTGGCATCATCTCATTGTACCAATTATCGGTTTTATCATTATTAGCTTCGTTATGATTAATTTAAACGTATTAGCAAAAGAAATTGGCGGAATTTGGTTACTTATTGGTATTGGCTACTATCTCATCTTGCGTGTATTACAGCGGAATACGGAAATGAATTTATAACTCATGATGGTCTGAGCTTGAGCAACGTAAAAAGAACTTCTCCAAATTAGAAGAAGTTCTTTTTACATGATATAAAACAACCCCTGGCTTAAACCGACTTTGTCTGGTTCAAATGCGGTAGAGCCAAGAAAATCACTAATCCAACAACAAATAAAATACTTAAAGAAGCAGCACCAATCGTTGACTTCCCCGTCATTTGGGTCACGATTCCAACTAGGACGGGGCCCATCACGGCTGAGAACTTACCGAGAATATTGTAAAAGCCGAAAAACTCACTCCCACTAGTCTTAGGAATCAAACGACCGAAGTACGAACGACTGAGCGCTTGAATCCCACCCTGACTGGTTCCAACTAGTATGGCTAAAATCCAAAAATCCGTCGTACTATTCAACCGCAACGCGTACAAGCAGATACCTAAATAAATAATAATGCCAAGCAAGATGCCCGTCCGGGTCGACGTTTTATTCGCTAACCACCCGTAAAGCAGTGAAAACGGAAACGCGACTAGCTGAACAACCAGCAAGACGATCATCAACGTGGTCGTCGTAATTCCCATATCCATCCCAATCGAAGTTGCCATTGTAAAGATCGTGTCGACTCCATCAATGTAGAAGAAGTACGCCACCAAGAACCACGCCGCAGCGCGATAATTCCGGATGTGTTTCAAAGTCGACCATACCCGTTGAAAACTTGAACGCACCGGATGTGCACTGGGTGCTAACGCGTACTTTTGGTGAACGTTTTTCAACAAAGGAATGTAAAAGATAATCCACCACGCAGCGGCTAAGACAAAACTCCACCGCGCGACCCCATAGCTTGATAATTGACCAAAACCACTGGTTAATTGTAAGACCAAGAATAAGATAAACGCCAAGACACCACCGAGATAGCCAAACCCATAACCATATGACGATAATCGATCCATCTGATCGTTTGGCGCCACGTCAGTCAGAAAACTGTCATAAAACAGATTACCACCGGAATAACCGATAATTGATAAAATATAAATACCTAATAGCCACTTCCAGGCACTAGTCGGGGCAACACTCAGCCCTAGCGTCATCACCATTCCAAGTATCGAAAAGATGTTGAGCATTCGTTTCTTGGCATGGGGATAGTCTGCTAGTGCACCTAGGACGGGCGCCAAAATCGAAACTAGTAAGGTCCCAATACTATTGGCATAACCCCAGTAAGCCGTTGCATTAGCCGGTGTCACACCGCTACTTTGGGCAACTGCCTTAAAGTAAACGGGTAGCACCGCCGTTGTGACAATAATGCCATAGCCCGAGTTGGCCCAATCGTAAAAGATCCAACCCCACTGCTGTTTATTAAATTTCATTAAGTTACTTCGCGGGAACCTCTGATCGCAATCGGAGGCGGAACGAGCACTAACCACAATATTAGTGGTGCTGATGTCCGCCCGCTTTTCCTCTCTCTCTCTTTTTTGTCTAGTCTTTAAAAACACCATCGAGGCAATGTCCCGGCATGGGGCCATCGAAATTCAATCCGAGTAACCGCGCAAATGTCGGCGCTTCATCGACTAAGTTAGCCGTTTCAATCGTCCCACCAGCTTTAACTGCTGGTCCATTGAATAACAGGGTCGTTTGATAGTCAGGCTTAGTCGGGTCATATCCATGAACCCCGTGGTAACGGTCTGGTTGTCCGAGTGTCGCTGGATGGACGGGTTCAACCACAGTTGGTCGTCGACTTTCATCAGTAAAATAATAGCCTTCCTGGGCTTCAACCATCAATGCACAAGCGGGGTCGGCACCACGACGTGCAGCTGCCTCCCCAGTAATGATGGTCTCAACACCTTCCACCTGACTAACCAGGGCCTTCAATTCATCTAACTGGTCAAATTCCGGTCGCGTATAAATGTACGTTGAGCCGTCCGCCGTCTTCGCCATCACGGACCAGTCATCTTCAAACGTCTGATCTTGACGTGCGGTCAACCAGCCCTGCTGAGCGAATAACGTATTTAAATGAATCATGTGATCCACATTGATTTGATAGTGATCACCTAAAATAACAAAGTTGGTATCCGCAAACGTGCCCGCAGCTTTAGTCGCGTCAATCAACTGGCCCACGTGCCGGTCTAGCCGGTGTAAAGCTGCCATGGCCTCACTGGATCGCACACCATAGCGATGGCGCATACTATCCATGTCGACTAAGTGAATCATCGTTAGGTTCGGCTTCTTATTCGTTAACGTATCGACTGCACAAGCCGTGATGAATTCATCTAGTTGGGGCTGCTTAATCCCATTACGAAGATGCCCATACTTATGATTCATCGCGAGTAAGAAGAGCGGTGAACTCGCCTTCAACGAGACGAGAACTTGGTTCGTCCAAATGCGGTTAGGAAAGATCTCGGCAAGGTTATATGTAATCTTGCTGCCAGCCGTCACTGGCCATAAAAAAGCCGCCGTTGTTAGCTTCTTTTGCCGTGCCAAATCATATAGTGTTGGTACTTGAACGTCCTTTTGATACCAATACCAATCTGGTGAACGGCGTGTCGGTTGTAACTTAGTATTATTAACGATTCCATGCACGCTGGGATACTGTCCCGTAATAATCGTGGTATGTGACGGATATGTCAGTGTTGGATAAATGCCTGTCACCGACTTGACCCAAGTACCACCGGTCATCAATCCACTCAGAACGGGTAATTCTGCTTGATGTTCGCGTAAATCACGAAATCCTAACGCATCTAAGGAAATAATGACCAAGTGTTGATTTGTTGCCATCTCAATCGCTCCTTCTTACTTAATAAGCTTATTCGTATTATTATACCGCAGAAAATTAATTGGTGTCAGGATCGTTGACAAAAAACGGGCGATCAGTGAAGCACGACTGATCGCCCAGATTTATTTTCAATAATTACCAGCTAACAATCCCTGTTCTTGTAACCACCGCAATGCTAATTGTGGCCATATTGCAGCCTGGTCATTCAAATACTTGTCCTTGCCAGGTTTTTGCGTCACATGATTGGCTAACGCTAACCCATGAATCCCACTACCAAATAAATGATACGCAGTTGCGACCTGATGTTGTAGCATGGCCTGCACATATTTTAACGAATTGATTGGCGGGACCAACTCATCCGTCGCCGTTTGCCAGACAAAAGCGGGTTTACTAGCTGGTGTGACTAGGCGCTGGGCTGCCCACAACCGGGCATCCGTGGTAATCTGATTACGCGCCGCCGAAGTCGTGGGAAACCCCGCTGTCAAATCAATGACTGGATAGCCTAAAATAATGGCAGCATGCTGGCCTTGATAATGATCCAAATGATACCGTGTGCGCAATTCTGGTTGGGTCGCAACACCATTATAAGTCGCAACCACGTGGCCGCCAGCCGAAAACCCGGCAAGAATAATCCGCTGACAATCAACATGGTGCGCGGACGCCTGGGTCGTAATCCAATCAATTGTTGCACCTAATTGCTGCAACGCCCAAGGATAGACGGACTGATCTCCCACAATTAATTGGTAATTCAAGACCACCGTATGCATTCCGGCGGCCATCATCCGGGTTGCAATTGGCGCTTCTTCCCGCCCAGAATGATAAGTAAAGCCACCTCCCGGGCAGATAATCATGATTGGATAATCAACAGCTGTTTCAAAATCACTAATTTGGTCTAACCAATACGCCGTGATCTGAAATGGGTGTGCCGCAGTATTTAATGTGCGCTGTTCAACTTGCATATGTTCCCCCTCCTACTCCCGTATTACCGACTTGATTTCGCTTTCATTATAGTAGGTCACATGATTGCTTGTCAATTTTTATTCGAATAAATATCGATATTTATTCGCTTGTTTACTCGCTAATGACTATTATTTGCTATAATTAAATTAATTATATGATGAGCGGGGGTATTAAAATGGGGAAACAAACATTCAGCGACATCTATCACGTTTTAAAGGACCGCATTCTCACGGGACACTACAGCGTTAAGATGCGATTACCCATTGAAGACGAATTAATTACAGAATTTGATAGCAGTCGCTATGCTGTTCGTAAGGCAATCGCACAACTAGCCAAAGACGGCCTAGTTTACAGCGTTAAGGGGCGCGGGGTGGTCTTATTGGAGCACACGCCACAAACCCAGCAATTCAATCTGGCTTTAAATAATCTCAACGGTCTGCAGAGCCTCAACGCGGAGCGCCACCTCGATTATCAGACCGAGGTCGTGGCCTTTCAGCAACGAATCGTTGACCAGCCGCTTAGCACACATACCGCTTTTGAAGTGGGTATTCCAGTGTATGCTATTCAACGGGTTCGGATCGTAGACGGTATTCGGGCAGTGCTGGACATTAACTATTTTAACGCCCAGCGCACTCCCACTCTGACTAAGACCATTGCCCAACACTCAATTTATCAACACTTCAAAAAAAATGGTCTGAAAATTGCTGTCGTTAAAAGAATGCTACGAGTCGAATCCGCCAACGAACTCGACAAAGCTCAGCTAGCGCTCGGTGATAATAATTGCGTCGGTAATATGATTAGCATCGCATTTAACGATGAAGGACGCCAGGTTGAATACACTGAATCCCACTTTATTCCGAACGAATTTAACTTCAATGAATTAATTCGTAATTAAACCTTACCAACATTACTTAGCTGAATGGTCATCCGGACCATCCAGCTTTTTATTATGGTTACTTACTTTAGACCAATTCAGTCGGTCAATTAAATTTATCTGTGAATAGGTTTCAACATAAATTAAAAATATATTCGAATAAAAGTTGACTAATGTGCTGAATTATTTATAATAAATATCATAAATGCTAATGGGGGTTAGCATTTATACCACGTTTCACTAGTGGCGCATTTGGGGTCAAGAGATTAGGTCGGTCATGGAGTAGAGAGAATTGAGCGTCACTAGACCAATTTGGTTTAGTGACTTTTTTATGCAAAAAAACTGTTGATTCGCAAGATTAAACTTGCCGAATCAACAGTTGCTTCAAAATACAATTTTAAGCTTAATACTGACGCTTCCGCCGGCTAACCGCTGCAGCACCTAATACTAATGTACTTGCTAATGCGATTCCCGCTAAACTAATCATCTGACTTGGCGCTTCATCAGTCTGTGGTAATGCTTGCCCCTTAGCCACTGCCAACGCGCTAGCCACCTTAGTTCGTAGAGCTTGTAATTGCGCTACTAACGCCGTATTATGATGCGCTTTAGCTTGTGCGATTGCCCGGTCAATCAAGTTGATCAGTGTTTCCTCATCCTTAATCTGATCGCCAACCACTGCTTCTTTTTGAACTTCCTCAAACGCCGTTTCCAATTCAGTCGCAGTTTCGTCCGTGACCCAGTCAGCTGTAATTTCATTGTCGACTTCTTCTTCGATTTGGTCGACAACTTCGTCTGGCGTCACACCAGCTTCGATTTCATCCTCAATATCGTCTTCAAATTCTTCTTCTGCGTCTTCAGCTTCTTCTTCGTCCTAAATCTCGTCAAAGTCAGGCATTTCAACATCGATGCTTGGATGAACTGGTTTGTCGTACTCTTCTTCTTCTTCGCCATTATCTGGCATTTCGATATCAATACTTGGATGTACCAGTTTGTCGTATTCTGGTTCTTCTTCTTCGCCATCATCTGGCATTTCAATATCGATACTTGGATGTACCGGTTTGTCGTATTCTGGCTCTTCGCCCTCGCCACCATCTGGTAATTCGGCATCAATACTTGGATGTACCGGTTTCTCATAGTCCGGAACTGGTTCTGGATCATTTTCATTATCAACATTATCCTGTAAATCCCAACGATGGGTCTCCGCCTTCACGTTGACTTTATTAGCAATGATGTTGCCATCAATATTTTGATTTGCATCAATTTC
Source organism: Lactiplantibacillus sp. ME-2 (assembly GCF_022549155.1). Taxonomy (NCBI): domain Bacteria; kingdom Bacillati; phylum Bacillota; class Bacilli; order Lactobacillales; family Lactobacillaceae; genus Lactiplantibacillus; species Lactiplantibacillus sp. ME-2. The sequence goes on along the minus strand of NZ_JAKZEQ010000005.1, from coordinate 18,853 downwards.
CGCCGCTGGGGCTAAAATACTGCCTTGAAATGGCCGGTCGACACTAATGACACCAGTTGCTAACTTGTCACTCGCGGTTGAATCATAGAAGTTCCAAAGCAAATGGTTATCACCAAAGTCTTCAGTTTCTTTATTATTCCGCTCCGTACCGTCATCATAAATGATTTTGATCTGCGAGTTAACTTGATAGTTGGTCGCACCTGCCGTATCAACATTAATAATGACCGTATTACCATCCGCATCTGCCGATAGTCCCTTGATTGTCAGCGGCGTACTCGTGTTTAAAACATCCGCTGACAGATTGATCACAATGTGTCCATCCGCATCAGGTTGCATATCCGTCACATCGATGACCCGCTGATTCATATCTTCAAAACTGTCACTCGTATAGGTGGCGTTCGCGGACGCTTCGCTAAGACTAGCGCTCAATTTTTCCAACTTAGCAAACTCTTTGTCAAAATCAATATAGACGTTACCATCTTTGTCTTGATAAACTTCAGAGGCAAGTAAATGGTCGATATAGACCCCGTTGACCATCGGCCGATTAGGATTCGAAACATCAATCTCAATATTTTCGCCAAAGATAACTTTATTGCTCCGCGTCTCACCAGCCGAAACAAACGAACTCCCAGCAATATTACTGATATTTTGAATATACGAAATATCTTTATCTAATAATTCTTCAATAATGTTCGTACCAAAGTTAACGTTGCCCACTAAGTTTTGCACCGCAACGTTCCCATTCGTATGGGCATGTAGTTCCGCTTCCCGTGCAAAAATATGGAATTGGGACGAAACCCCGAGCATGTTATGTAGATCCGGATAATCGTCCGTCACATTACCACCATCGGCAACGGCATCGTTTGCATGGGTCACAGCTTGACTAAGCGCCACCGCGACGGTCTGGGGCGTTGCAGTTGTCGTCGACTGGTCTTTAGTTGTCGTCGTTTGCTGGGCTACACTATCACTAGTCGTCGTACCGGCAATCTTAGCACTAGCATCGGTAGTTTTAGCAGCCGTTGCCGCGGTATCATTGCTGGTAGCTGAGTCAGTAGTCGCACCTTTATTAGAACTGGTTGTTGTCCGCGCAGCCGTTGCAGTGGCAGAATCAGTTGTGGTCGACGTCTCTTTTGTCGACTCTGAACCGGTTGTCGCATTCGTCTCTTTTGCCGTCTTTGAACCAGCTGTCGTATCTGAACCAGTTTCAGTATTGGCACTAGTTGTCTCATCCAAATTGGTGGTAGCGTTTGTATCAGTATCCGTTGCCGCCTTAGTTCCAGCCACTGTGCCAGCAGCAGTCTTTGAATTCGAACCATCGGTATCTAAAACCGGCTGATTTTGGTTAGTCACATCCGCTTCAGTTGTGGCCGCAGTCTTCAAAGTTTGTGTCTTAGCCGTGACTGATTTGGTTGTGCTTGAACTGGTTGATGCCGTATCAGTCCCCGTTGCAGTCGTTCCATCATCAGCCCGAGCCACCAGCGTTGTTGTGCCCATCGTCAAGATAACGGCACATGCAAACGCCCAGCGACGGCCAATTTTGTACATTTTAAAATTCGTCCGTTTTCGCTCCATCATTTACCCACCTAAAATATAGTTTATTAACTTTCCTTTAATTCAATTCTATTTTCACGCTTTTTCATACAACATTCAACTCTTTATATAATTTATCTTGTATTGTTATATAAACAGTGGATGACTGTCAATAGACGTGCCAGCAACCATTACAGGTCTTAACTAATCATAAGTTAGTATTTTTGTTATCTATTCGTTTACTTGGAATATCGATTATCATCACGCACTTATTTTACACAATGTCTCAAACCCACAAACAGCCGCCTAAAATTGGTCAATACTTGCCTCGCAGTACGAAAAATTTTGGTGTGAAAGCTCGTTTAAGCAATCACAACAGCCGCCTATCCACACAAAAAAAGACTGGTCACAATCAACCAGTCTTCAATAATTTAATTAGTCACGTATTGACCAACGACGGTCAGTCCCGTTAACACTTTACGTCCATGTGGTGATTTGGTGTCGATGACTGCAGTTAATTCTTGCCCCGCAAGATTACCATGATGCTTACCGCCAGCCCATGCTGCAACCCCCGTTACATCATAAACGACACCATCAACCGCCACGTATGCGGGTTGACCATCCTGACCATTATATTTTGCTAATTCAGTTTGATTAAATGTCGCTGAATTCATGCCGAATCACTCCTTCACAATTTACCGTCATGATAAACTGGACTGCCAAGTAAAAGCAAGTGATCCGTTCTTAAACCAAATAATTGACCTATCTTGAACATAACACGACATCAAACGATCGCCGAAGTAGTTATACCCCCACAACCATCTCGGTAATACCGGCCTAACCTTTGACCGACGAAACTTAATTAACTAGGTAACCATACTTACGTTAGCACCCAATTAATCGTACCCGTGATAGCAGTTGTGCTTATAAGTCTGCCAAAACTTAATCGCTGACCAATTACTGCTACCCACAACTACTTAATCTTAATACCTTATAACATCAGCGACGCCGTACCTCCTAGTACGGCGACCTTGTGAACCAGTACTGTTCATGCGTCCAGCACTGCCCCTAACTGCGTTATTAAAACGCACACCTCAGCCACTACTGCCCATTCAATGGGCTGCGTCGAAGCGTGACGTCTAGACACACCCCGTATCTAGGACGTCGATTGCTTATTGTCAAACAATTAATTACCTTGGGGTGGCCCGATCGTTGCGACCCGATGATTACCAGCCATACTGGTCGTAATACCTGAGATAACAGTTCCCATCGGATCGACTTGATTACTTGCTGCCAGCAACCGTTCTCGAACACGAACAACCGCATGTCTAATCGTCAATACCACCGTCGTTTTAACTGGTTGGAGCCGTTGTGTCAGTAGTGAAATCACTTCAACCAACATCTGCCCAGCAACCACCCAGTCACCCGGTTTAACGTTGAACTTAAATGTAGGCGATTCCAAAGCACTGGTTAATTGACCAATCCGTAGCCAGCCCACCAGACCGTTGGCCGCTCGAAAGCCAATTAACCGTTGATTGGCTGCCACGGCTGTGATAACCCCAGCAAAGGGCGCAACAATTTGATCCGTTGCCGGTATAATTTGCTGCTTAAATCCTAGTAACCCATATAAGTGAACCGTATTTGCAAGGGTCGTCACATTGATCACTTGGCGTTTAACCGGCGCAACTACGGGAATTAATGAGCTAATGACCACTGGCACACTTCTCACTTCCTTACTTTATAAATTGGCAACCATTCGTATTTAAATAACCTTAACAAACGTAACGTAAAAAACTTGTTTTCTTTAATATGTAAGTCAATTAGTTTAAGTCATTGACTGTTATCTTTACAACATAAACCATACCATAATTAAACTAGAATGCCAGCATAATTAACGGTTTCGATTAAGGTTTACATCTGTTAGCGTTAATTCGTAAACTCAATTAACGAACGATGCTACTAAATAGCTGAAATTGGCCACCATAACCCCAATGTCGCACTCAATCAATCTTGTAGATTTGACATCATGTTTCCCCAATACGTCAATCAGGCAATGACGGTTAGGCCTACAATTTCAGTCAGACCGATTGCGAGCAAAAAAGAGCTTCCGGCTTTTATTCCGGGAGCTCAACAAGTCAACGTTATTTATTTTTAATCTCAGCCACTATTCAACCGTAACACGCATCCGCCCGTGCCGCTTTGAAAAATAGAGGTTCTGATCAACACGGTTGTACAAATCAATCGGACTACCATCGGCTTGATGCAGTGTCGAGACACCAACCGAAATCGACACATTGATTTCCTCGTCTTCATACTTAACAACGAGATGATTGACTGCTTCAAAGACCTGACGGACAATCACTTTTGTACTAGCCAGATCATAACCGGGAAACAGGACATTGAATTCTTCACCACCGGTGCGATACAGCTTGACCTTCTCGTCATTGGCGGCCAAGACCGTCGTGACCGTGGCGGCAACTTCTTGCAAAACGCGGTCCCCTGCAAGGTGACCGTACGTGTCATTAACGTGCTTAAAGTGATCAATATCGAACATCATCATCGATAAGTTGAGATTGTTCTTGGCACTATCATCGAATAAATATTTGATATGTTCCGTGTAAGCGGCAAAGTTCTCAGTCTCAGTCAAAGCGTCGTGACTCGCAAACTGGGCCAACCGTAATTTAATCTCACTATCTTGGGTCAGCATATTAACGTAGGCGTACAATAATCCTGCAAAAATCATTAAGTAGCCATATTCTTGTAAAGTATTGTCCCAATCCAGCGAATATTTAAGCTTGATCAGGCCCCACAAGATTCCGCCGTAAAAAGCGACCGCGCCATAGTAATATAGCCAAGGATACCGATGCTTAGGTACCCACAGCCGTAGATAATTCATGCTCCAGAAAAATAGCACGAACACGACGGCGTAACTCCACGATTCCCAGTAAAAAATCGACTGGTCGAAAACCATGTACACTATGACCACAGGTAACAATGAATAATACGGCATTCGAATATTCAAAAAAAACGAGCAGAACACGACGGCAATCAAGTGAAAGTTAACAAACTCCCAACTATCTGCTTTACCGACGACCGACAGTTGCATGACAAACACAAAGACCAACATGTAAATCACACCGTGCCAAGCATTGACGGTATCATCGTCAATGTTAATGTGACGGGCATGAAACCACGTCGTAATCCAATTAAAGAGGACCCAGTAAAGTGTTAGAACACCTAATATAAAGAAAATACTCGTTACGAACGGCGAAATTCGCCAATTAGACCATGTCATCGTAAGGATCCTTTCTCAGCATCCGCCGTTGACCAATTGCCGACCATCATCGACTAACCGCGGTTTCCCATAATAGTAACCCTGGTGCCATTCAATACCTTGTTGTTCGGCCATCTTTTGATCACCCTGGTCTTCGACACCTTCCAGAATAAATTCCAGATGGTAAGACTGAGCAATATCACGCCAAAATGCTAATTCATGAGGAATGCGCTCCGCTTGCCCACTCATCCGTAAGTTTTGCATCGCAAACTTGATTTGATCAACAAACGGTAGTGCGTGGCGAATATTCTCAAACGTGTTCGTGCCCGTCCCCACGTCATCAATGCTTAATTTAATATCATGTTGGTGGAAAAAGAGACTATATTTTTGAATCTCGTTTAATGAAGGACATTCTGTCAACTCAATCGTCAGCGCGGCCGGATTCAACCTTTTTTTTAGGTAAATGATCGTCCCTAACATCAGGTCGTCCTCAGCTTGTTGCCGGTTTAAATTAAGGGCTAACACCTGATTAGTCGCTTTCGTCTGCAATTGACTAGCAAGTTGTTCTAATAATTCAGCTTGTTTATCTAATGATAATTCAGTGAACGACTTCGGAACGGCCCAGTGACCATTCATCTCTTTACGTAACAGTAATTCATAACCAAAAACAGCTCGATGGCTGTGATCAACTTGGGGTTGAACAAAAAAACGATACATTCATGAAGCCTCGCTTTTAATGATTTCTTTATGTCAATATAAATTGACAACTCCTGTAAAGTATAACCGCTTTTAACTAAAATATCGAGACATAGTTACAGACTTTAATTAAAAAAATTATTAAGGGTTATATGTAACCGTTATATTGACCGTAACAAAAAAGAACGTCGTGACGACCTCGTCATAACGCTCTTTTTACCAGTCTTAATTTCACTTAACCAACTTATCCCAGATGACGACTTTACCAGCTGTTAGCGACTTAGGAACGTCGATAATACGTTGATTGGAACTCCCCCGAAATTGTAGCGAGAGATCCATCTTATCTTGTAAAAAGCGCCCATCTACCAAGATATCAATTAATGATAGCATCTTCAGTTTATCCTCAGAGTCTTGTTGCAATTCTTCCCAAGTATAACCTGACCACGACCAAATATCCTTCGTGTGTCCAAATTCGGAGCGAATGCGTTCACAAATCCGAATGCCGACTTGAGTATTTAGAAACGGTTCACCACCTAGCAACGTCAACCCTTGCACATAATCTTGCCCAAGGTCTTCAATAATCTGATCTTCCAATTCTTGTGAATACGGTTGTCCATAACGAAAATTTTGTGCCGCCACATTATAACAGCCTGGACAGTGGAATGGGCAGCCGCTCAAGTACAAGCTACAGCGGATTCCTTCCCCATCAACAAAGTTAAATGCCTTATAATCAGCAACATATTGTTCACTTAAGTCCTCTGCCAGCCATTCTTTGGGCATCGGATTGTTTGGTCCTTTCGTAGCGCGCGGCATTCTTAATCATCTCCGGAGACATATTTTTAGCACGGGACGCGATTTCAACGTGGCGACCATGTACCATTGGTCGTTGTTGTGGGTTACCTAGATACCCACACGTCCGCTTAACAACATCACAGTATTTAGGGTCGTGATTGCCACATTCTGGACAGACGAACCCACGGGCAGTGGCCTTGAACTCACCCTTAAACCCACACTTAAAACACTGGTCGATCGACGTATTCGTTCCCAAATAGCCGACATGATCATAGGCCCAGTCCCAGACGGCCTCCAAGGCTTTAGGATTCTGAGTCAAATTAGGATATTCACAATAATGAATAAAGCCGCCTGACGCATATTGTGGAAAACGTTCCTCCAAAGTTAATTTATCGAAGGGCGTCGGGTGCTTACGGACATCATAATGAAAACTATTCGTGTAATATTCCTTATCCGTAATATCTGCGATCCGGCCAAACTTCGCAATATCGTCACGACAGAACGTATCCGTCAACGATTCAGCCGGCGTTGAATACAGACTATAATGATAGCCACTTTCAGCCGCCCACTGCGCACACTTATCCCGTAACGCTTTCACCACGGTCTCCGCAAAAGCTAACGCGTGCTCGTCTTGTTCCCAGTTCGGACCAAAGAAGGTCGTGCAGACTTCATAAATTCCAATGTATCCCAGTGAAATAGTCGCCCGCTGATTTTTGAAGAGCTCATCGACATTACCACCTGCTGGTAGCCGCTTACCAAACGCCCCATACATGTATAAGAGTGGGGCATTTTCCGGCTTAGCTTCCTTCGTTCGTTCGATACGGTACGCGAGTGCTTCATGACAAGTCGCCATCCGTTCCTCGAAGATTTCCCAGAACAACTGTTGGTCCCCATGTGCGGCTAACGCGATTCGTGGCAGGTTGACTGTCACCACGCCCAAATTCATCCGGCCCGAGTTTACCTCGACACCATTTTCATCACGCCAACCTTGTAAGAAGGACCGGCACCCCATCGGCGTCTTAAAACTCCCCGTTAATTCCTTGATCTTGTCATACATTAAAAGGTCGGGATACATCCGCTTGGTCGAACACTCAATCGCGAGCATTTTAATATCATAATTGGGATCATTCGGACTTAAATTTAACCCCCGCTTCATCGTGAAGATCAATTTAGGAAAAATCGCAGTTCGGTGCTCCTTACCGAGTCCCTTGATTCGAATCTGGAGAATCGCCTTTTGAATTTCTCGTTCAATCCAACTAGTTCCTAAACCAAAATTGACCGTGGTAAACGGCGTCTGGCCCTGTGACGAATATAACGTATTGATTTCATACTCAAGGGCTTGCATCGCGTCATAGATATCTTTTTTAGTTTTGGCTTTCGCATAAGCTTCCCGCTGATCAGCAGGGACCCACTTTTTCGCATCAGTCATATGTTTTTGATAGTTGATTGCCGCATAGGGAGCCAATAATTGGTCGACCCGGTTAGCGGAACAGCCACCATACTGTAATGAAGCCACGTTGGCAATGATCTGCGCCATTTGCGCTGTGGCCGTTTGAATCGACCGGGGTGAGGCAACTTCGGCGTTCCCAATCTTATACCCATTTTTGAACATGCCGTCAAAATCAATCAAGCAACAGTTCGTTTCAGGCGTGACTGGTGAATAATCGAGATCATGCCAATGGATATCGCCACGCAGATGCGCCTTAGCCACGACATCTGGTAGCATCTTCAAGCCCATGGCGCGACTTGCAGCACCGGCTTCTAAGTCGCGTTGCGTGTTAAAAATCGTACTATCCTTATTTGCATTTTCATGCACAACGCTGGCATCGCGCTCAAACAACTTTTCAATCCGTCCTTGAACATTAGTTGCTGCCGCAAACCGCTGCTGTTCAGCTTCAAAGTAATCCTGATATGCCTTAGCTGCCGCGGTCAGGCCTTGCGCATTCAAAATCTGCATCATGGTACTACGTAGCTCCCGAGTATCAATGTTGTCAGCATCTTGATACTGGGCAACAAGGGCCTGCTTGACGACCCGTACCTCGTCATCAGTCGCTAACAACCGTCGTAAGACAAAGTCAATTTTATACGGATGAAATTGCGTTTGTGCGCCACCCCGCTTTGTGACGGTCAGTGGCCGTAATTGGTCTAATATATCGTTAGTTGTCGTTGTTAGCATCTTAATTCCCCACTTTTCAAAGTCATTGATTGAATACAATTGATAGTGCGTTCTGTTTGAATCAATACTATATATAGTAGCTCATTTCCATTAACTTGCCCATTGCCAAAATTAACTGTCACCTTCAGTTGTGTACACCAAATCGCTTTAATCGTCCGGTTAGTGCGTCTTTGGAATATTCAAAAAATATTTTTTATACTGTTTTTTATCTAATATCAGAATATTTAATCAATCTCGTTAACTACCGAACCAACCTTGATACGGCTTGCTTTCAATATTTTTCACACGCCATAAACCGAATTTTAATTCGTTAAAAATTAAGCTGAACACAACCAAGTTGTTGTAAACTGATTAACTTATGACTATTTTGTTTAACTCATGCGGCGGATTCGCTATAATGAAATTAAGTCCTCATTGAGGGATGTGGACATTGGAGGAGAGAATAATTATGCAAAAAAGCAGGGGAATAATCGTCGGCTTGTTGTTGACAGGGCTACTGACAGGATGCCATTCTGCCACTGACACACAAACGCCCACCGTTCAACCAGCAACATCAAAAGTCAGCGCCGTTCGCTCAGTCACGACTCGGGATTTCTTAGGTCGCTGGGTCAGCGCTAGACCAGCAATGAGTCTGTACCTCAGTACCAATCATCAAGTTGCTTGGTTCCGACGCGGACATACGCCCATTCGTAGTCGCGCAACGTTAACGTTAAGTGATACACGTGCCACGTTCACAATCGATCACAATGTTGCAAAACTGACCCTCAACGACGCTAATCAAATGACCATGAATTATCAAGGGACTAATATCGCACTGATTAAAGATCCAAATTGGCAGCCTGAACACAACCAGGTTCCCACCACAACTAATGACGCCTTAAAGGCGGGCACCTTAACGCCAACATTTAAATTGTCGTACTAATTGAAGGCCACACCACATTTGCACGTTGACTTGTGTGAGTGTGGTGTGTTTTTTAGGGCCTGACAACTAGCGAACGGCTTGCTTCTGTCAACCGTGCTCTCTATAATTAAATTAATGTGACTAATCAATGGAGGAACATCAAATGATTCGACCAATTGTGCATGATCCCGCCGCGCTTAGTGTCCCTGCTGACTTAGCAACCCCTGCAGACACTCAAGTCTTGACTGATTTACTGGATACCCTCGCCGCACACACCGATAATTGCGTTGGAATGGCCGCGAATATGATTGGGGTCAACAAACAAATTATTGTCGTGCAACTCGGTCCCTTTGCAATTGCAATGATCAATCCAAAGATCATTGATCATCACGGCACTTACGAGACTAAGGAAGGCTGCCTGTCCTTACCTGGTGAACGTCCGACTAGCCGCTATCACCAAATCACGGTGAAATATAAAGATCAACACTTTAAACCGCAACAACAACGATTCAACGACTTCACAGCACAAATTATTCAACACGAATTAGATCACTGTGCAGGGAAACTGATTTAATTGTGCCTACTTCTAACTGAGCGGGAATAAATGTTCAGTTTGCTGAACTTGTTGACATTTATGAAAGATAGGACTGGTTTTATGACAACTTTAGCTTATAATGGCGAGACAGCAATTCCTGCACTCGCTCAGCAGCGTCGACACCAAGCTCATCACGCGCTCGGTACCGACATTGATTTGACCCTTTTTGGTAGTGATAGTGACCAGTACCTACAAGTTGCTTGCGATCTTATCGACCAATATGAAGACCGCTTGACTGTCAACCGGACTGTTTCTGAGGTCATGGCAATCAACCAGGCGGCGGGCCAACACCCCGTTCAAGTGAGCGCCGCCACCTATACACTCGTTCGGCAAGCTGTCGAACTCAGTCGACAACATTTTGGTTTCAATGCGTTGATTGGTCCGCTCGTGAAACTCTGGCACATTGGTTTTACTAACGCGCACGTCCCTGAACAGTCTGCAATTAACGAACGATTGGCCTTGATCGACCCCGAAGCCGTCATTTGTAATGACGCTGATTTCAGTGTGCTTCTCAAGGTCACGGGAATGGAGCTGGATCTAGGCGCAATTGCCAAGGGCTACATTGCCGACCGCATTCAAGATTACTGGGAAGCATTTGGACAGCGGGCCGGAATGATCAACCTAGGTGGTAATCTGTTAATGGTGGGGACGTCCCCACTTCATCCGGATGGGCAATGGCGCGTTGGTATCCAAGATCCCACCACTGACCGCGGTAACGCGATTGCCAGCGTTACGATTGGCCCCTGCTCGGCCGTGACCAGCGGTATTTACGAGCGGCACCTTGAATTTAACGGCCAGTCCTACCACCACATCTTAGATTCGCAAACGGGTTATCCCCGACAAAACGACCTTGAAAGTGTCACCGTTTTCTCGAAAGCTTCCATTGATGGTGAAATCGAAACAACGCGGCTCTTCTTTGCGGGCCAACCGATTCCCGATTGGGCAACTCAGCGACCCGATATTTACGGCGCCATTTTTGTGACTAAACAACGTGAGCTTCAAATCGTTGGCTTATCACCTGAACAAGTTACCTTACTCGATGACCGGTTTACAATAATTTAGACCACAAAATAAGCTAGGTCCTCCAAGAAATTAACTTCTTGAAGGACCTAGCTTATTTTATGGTCCACTTACAGGCTAGCATTTAATTTGCAGTTGACTTTAGATGCGGTACGTTCGACATTAAAACCATTTTAATCAAGCACAGCTAAATGGCAAAAATATAGCCGTTTTAGTTAAAATAACGCGACCTAATCCGCTGGTAGCTTAGCCTCTAAGCGATCAATAATCGCACGGACATCATCCGTTGTCTTCGTCTGCATTAATTCATTGCGCAATTCGGCCGCATGACGCATACCGCGAACATAAATCTTAAAGAAGCGTTGAAGCGGTGCGAAATGCCCTTGTAGACCTAAGCCAATAAATTGATCATACAGATCTACTTGATACCGTAACAATTCTAGCATGTCACGCGTTGAATGAGGCTGGGGAATCGGTTCAAAAGCGTATGGGTTCTGAAAAATACCGCGGCCAATCATGATACCATCGACTCCTGGATGGGCTTTGGCAAGCTTCAGACCAGCCTGATAATCCAGGATATCCCCGTTAATTTGTAATAGCGTCGCTGGTGCCAAAGTATCACGCATTTGAACTAAATTATCAATTAACTCATAATGCGCTGGTACCTTGCTCATCTCCATCTTCGTACGCACGTGAACCGTTAACACGGGAACCTGCTGTTGCAACAAAAATGGAATCCAAGTCTCGTACTCATGCACATCGTCAAAGCCCAACCGCGTCTTAACACTAACGGGAAGCTCTGCTTGACGTGCGCCCTCAATCACTTCTTTGGCACGATCAAAATGTCGGATTAAATCACTACCACTATGATTTTTAATGACCGCCATATCTGGGCAGCCCATATTAAGATCAATGGCTTGATAACCTTGATTCTTCACTTCATGGGCCGCTTTCGTAAAGTCCTCACCACTATTGCCCCAAAGTTGAACGATTGGTCGGGGCGACTCGGCCTCATCAACATATAGTCGTCCCCGCGTTGTAAACTTAGCCTTCGGGTGGGTAATGCTTAACGCATTCGTAAATTCAGTATAAAAGACATCGGGGGCCGCAGCGCGCATCACGACCCGGCGAAAAACGGAGCCGGTCACGGCTTCCATCGGTGCTAAACTAAAAAACGGTCGCTGGGCGGCCTGAGCTTTGGCCGCGATCCGTTGCCAATATGGCGACTGCGTCATAGTTATTCATTCCCTTCTAGATAATAATCACTTATCCATAATAGCGGTGTTCCACGTTGAAGCGCAAGTATTTTGGCGGCCGCACTAACATAATTCGTCAATCACAAGCCAAAATAAAAGTCCGGCGTTAACCGGACTCGCAATAATAGCTAAGTTGATAAGTTTAATTGTCGCTTTAACGAATTAAAACCAGTGCCCACAGCAATAGTCCAATAACGAGTACCAAGTTTAACAATTCCATCCGCAAATCAGCGAACTTCAGTGAGCTGAATGAGATACCGGCAGTTGTATCCATATATCGGAAGAAAATCCCACTTAAAACTAAACCAACTAACAATACAAATAGAACCATCATTCCCGTCATCATCATCACAAACTCAACTCCTTATTTAGTAAAATTCTTGGGCTCTTTGAAACCATGTTTATAGTAGTCCAGCAGCTACTTTCAAGCAAGTATTTCCGGCCGAAAAACTGGCGTTCTTAGCATATTATTATTAACTAAACGATACCAATCATTCCCAGCAAAAAGGTTCTTTCAGGAACAACTAAAACTCCGAAAGAACTTTTTTAAATCGCCATTAATTCCGCCGTCAATTTAGTCGCTCAGACTAAAGTAACCGATTGGACTAGTCTTGCACTTCGAAATAATCATTGAGAAATCGAATTGTGCCCACACACTTGTTAATTAATCAGTTGTTTTATGGCGCCGTTGTTGCTTGCTAAAACCAAATAAGCTAGTTGCGGCCAATAATACGAAGCCCAATACGGTCAAAACTCGATTGGTTTGTTCACCAGTCTGTGGTAACGTGGCCGTTTTAGTTGCGGTCGTTGGCACCGTCTGCTGAGTCACTGGCTTAGCCATTGCCGGACTCGTCGTCGTCCGCAATACCGTTGTGGCTTGTCGTGGCTGCGTCGTAACAACCCGCTGCGCTGTTGGGACGGAAGCTGAACTTGACTGATTAAGAGTGGGCTTGGCCGGGGTCGCTTGTGGTGCCGCCGACTGATTAGTGCTGGTTGACGTGCCAGTTGAATGACTAACGACTGGTCGTTCGCCCACAGGTTTTTCAGTCATTGGCTTTTCGGCCGCTGCTGTTAAGGTTGCCAAGGTCCGGGCGCGCACGGTCGTTAATCCAGCTTGAGCTTGGGACAATTCCCGCTGTGCAGTAACGACCTGATCTTGAGTACCCGCAACGCGCTGCAACTTAGCTGTCACCGCTGCTTTCGCCTGATTAACTGCTGCTTGGGGCTGAACAATATCATAATCTCTTTGTGCCATTTGGAAGTCGCGGCTCGTGCCACTGACTTCAATTTTGGCGTTGGCTAATTCTTCTTCTGCCATCATCACGTGCTCATTAGTCTTATCAAGGTTAGCTTGTGCCGCTGTTAACGTCTCTTGCACCGTTTCCAGCTTTGCCTGAGTAGTTTGTAACGTGACTTTGTTGGCCGCACTGTTATCCTTATCGAAGTTGCTCTGGGCTACTTGAACAGCAGCTTGTGACTTAGTCACTGCCGCTTGCGCCGTCGTTACCGCAGTTTGGCTTGTCTTTTTAGTTGCCAATTGTTCATCAAGTGCTTTCGTTGCCTTGACGTGCCGGTCAGTGGCTGCTTGCTTAAGTACGCCCATATGCGTCTGAATCTTTTGATTCTTGGCTAACGTTTTGTTGGCAGCGTCTAACGTGGTTTGCGCCGCTTGCAGATCACTCATAGCCGTTTTGACTGCCGTAGTAGCCATGGTTAATGCTTGCACCGCTTGCGTTACCTGGTAGTGGGCCGCCTTAACAGCTGGGTTATTTTCGACCTGACTTGCTAAACTGACCGTGCCATTCATCCTTACTGCCTGACCGGTTCGAGTGTTAGATTCGGCTGCATGTACCGTCATTTTCTGGGCCATGATGCCCCCTGTTAACATGGTGATTCCCATCACTATCTTAAGCGCTTTTGACATACTAAACTAATCCCCTTTTAAAAAGTATTGCCCAGCCATGACCAGCATGATGATCAATATGAAACTGCTGGAACTATTTCATTTTGCCGGATTCAATTTCAAAAGCAAGGAAAGCTAGTGATTCAGCGTATTTGTAATCACCAACCACTCAACAACTTTCATCCACATCACCAAAATAATTATATCTAGATGTCATTACTGCCTCCCTCAACACGAGTCCCCATCCACAATTAAACGGTAACGAATAATCATCACCGCTAACAAATGTTAACCCGCACCATGATTTCATTAGTGACCCATTCTCAATAAAAAAAATAACTAATATTTCGATTACCGTAGCGGCCTCACAATATTAATACTAATTTATACCGTTACTTAATTAGGTGGGCCCCGCCATCGGTGTTAGAATAGAATTTAACCTAAAGAAAAGTGTGACTGCTATGACCATTAATGACCTCCAAGCATTCGTGATGGTGTACGATTTACGCCACATTTCTAACGCTGCCGTAGAACTCCACTTATCACAATCGGAATTGTCCAAACGAATGCGAGCCCTTGAGAACGAACTGAACATTAAACTACTAGATACACACAACAAGCGCCGTCTACAAATCACGCCAGCTGGTGAAACGTTCTATCATCATGCGCATAAAATGATTACAGACTATGAGACCATGATGCACGATTTGGCACCGAATCGGCCAACGACATTTGCCAAGCTCATCATTGGCGCCATTCCAATCTCAGGTCAATATAACATTGCCAAAAAGATCGCCACTTTTGATACTCAGCATCCTGATACTGAAATCAAAATCATCGAGGATGAGGGCGACCAAATCGTCAAACGGTTACTGAGTGGTGAGCTACAAGCGGCCATCATTCGCGATACTCAGACGACCCAATTGCAACCCACCGAATTTCAAAAACAACCACTACTCGCTGACGAACTCAAAATTATTTTACCGCGTGATCACCCCCTAGCTACCCAGCCAGTCATTCGGATTCAAGACTTAGCGCGGCAGAAAATTGCAACGTTACCACCGGGCTCCGGTGTTTACGAACCGATCAACGCACTCTTTGCTCAGCAAGGCATGACGCCCCAATTCTTCTTTGAAAGTACGCATATTGAAACGCTCCTGGGCATTCTCAATCAAAATAACGTGACTTTCTTATTTAAACAATCGGTACTTCCGTTCATGACTGAACACGTGGTCATGCGCTCACTCGCCATCCCGTTCATCAGTCAACTGAACTTTGTATATCCCCAGCGAACGGGGAACCAGTTACTCACCGACTTAATTGACTACTTGACGGTGACTGCCCAGGAAAATCAACAAGTTTAAAAAATACCCTTTTCATCCGACCAACCGGCCGTTTGAAAAGGGTATTTTTTAAACTTATCCGCTTATGCCAACCCAACGAGGTGGAACCAGAACATCTCAACTAACGCAACGACAAAGACAACCGCCGTCAGTGGGATTCCTAACCGCATCACGTCTTTTTGTGTGTAACCCCCACCAGTATCGGGGTCGCTTCCAACTAAGACAGCGAGGTTGTGGAACGGTAAAATATAATGCAAGTTTGTCACCGAGAAGACTAGTAACGATACGGCCAAGGGTGAAATTCCCATATGAGCCGTGGCCGCTACGAAGGCCGGAATCGTAATCCCCATCACCGCAATGACAGAACCCATGAACATGTGGATAATCATGGCAAAAACAGTAATCACAATCGCTAATAAATAAATATTAGTTGGCAAGTTGCTTGGAATCAAGGTCTTCGCAATCCAATTATTCATGCCAGTCACACCACCGACATTCCCGATTGCGATTGCCGAAGTCAAGAACACGAGCACGTTCACGGGAACACCTTCCCATGATTTGGCCGTCAAGATCCCGCCAACTACCGGGAGACTCATCATCAGCGCAACGATCAACGTCAACCAACCAACGTCCAAACCGGTGATCCCACTCGTTAACCAGAGTGCAATCGCAATGATCAGCCAAATAATTGTTCGAACTTCCTTCCCCGTCATACCACCCAACTGGGCTTGTTGTTGCTTTAACGCTTCCACATCGATGTGGACTTCCTGACTAGGCTTGAAGAGGAATAAGAACAGAAACATGGTTAAGATGGCCGCAATGATCATGGGCACGCCCATGTAGATAAAGTAAGAGACAAAGTTGACGCTTTGACCAGAGGCCTGTACTGCCAACGGATTTAGTGACGTGTCACCAGTATAAAAGACCCCGGATAGTGGACAGGACGCAGCAAAGACAGCGAGGCCTAGCTTAGCCAAATCGCGTTTGGGCATCTTCGCCGTTTCCGCGACCACCGTAATGACGGACATAATCATGAACGCCCGAGGCCATGGATGGGGAATCAGGAGTGCGAGGATAAAGGTCAGGGCAAAAATCGAAATCACAATCCCTTTCCAACTCCGCACAAACTTGATAATGAATGCGTACGCGATGCGTTGACCCAAACCAGATTCATTAACCGCTCCCGCAATCAAGTACGCCCCAATTACGAGCCACATAATTGAACCAGTCCACGCCGACGAGAAGACCTGTGACGGTGTCGCCACGTTCATAATAATGAGCAACATTAAGTAAATCCCACCAACGAACGCGGGTTGCGCGATTTGGGTGGCCCACCAGACGACCGTCATCAAACTAAGTGCCAAGTCCATCTGACCCTTAGCTGACAAGCCGGCAATCGGCAAGAAGTAAATAATGGCAAATACGGCGATTCCGCTGAAAAAGCCAATCGTTTTCTTGTTCACGAGCTACATGCTCCCTTCAATTTTGACAGCAAAAAGCCCCCCGACCAGCACACTTCCGTTGGTCTGGCGGCTCTTTGTAAGATTAAATTTTGGTTCAATGCGATAAAAATACGCTCATCAAGTGCAATGGATGACGTTACTTCAAATACTTCTCCCAGTCAGCCACTTTCATGAATTGGGCCCGTTCAAATTGGTCCTTCATATCGAATGGTACGGTGCCATCAATCACTAGTTTAGAACTCATCCCACGGAAACGAATCGACTTTGGATCATATTGTGGGCGTTCCGATGGGTCCAACGGATGATTCCGCATGCCTGATAAGACCATCAAGTCCTGATCGGCTTGGAAACGGGTATTCATCGTCCAAATCACATCATTCATATCAAAAATATCAACATCTTCATCAACCAGGATAACAGTCTTCAATTCCTTAAAGGCTGAGAACGCAAGCAAGGCAGCTTGCCGTTGAATTCCTTCATCCGCTTCATTATCCTTGTGAATCTGCATGATGGTCATCAACTTACCACCACCAGCCGGCGGATTATAAACATTCGTCACTTTACCAGGAATGGCACGGTTACCCAATTGTAAGATACTAGCTTCAGTTGGAATTCCCGCCATGCTGACATGTTCTTCGGATGGTCCAATCACGCTTTGCATGATGGCATTCTTCCGATGAGTCACCGCCGTCACCTTAATCACTTGTAAAGCTGGGTTGGCGTCACCATCATAACCCGGGAATTCAGGCATCGCCTTGCCCGTATGCGTATTGATATCTTCCTGAATACGTTCGTTAGGCATAATGTACCCCTCAAGCGTATATTCAGAACGCGCAATCGCCTTTTCATCGACGGTCACCCCGTCAACTAATTGAACAGCTTGGTTCCGAATCGCACCAGCAACACCTAATTCGTTATAACCGAATGGCGTGGTCGGTGGTTCGAAAGTTGCACCAATCGTAATGGCTGGATCCAAACCAATATTAATTGTAATTGGCATTGGCTTGTTAGCTTTCTCATACTCTTCCGCAAACGCACCAATGTGCCGACCGCCAGGCATGATATAAATCCCTAACTTATCCTTATCTTCAAGGACCATTCGGTGAATCGTCACATCACTCTTAGACTTGTCCATGCTTGAGCCAAACACCACACCGACCGTAATATATGGTCCAGCATCTTGGGGCGTATTCGTTGGTGCTGCCACTAACTTACGAATATCAAAGCCTTCATCCGTCGCTTTATAAACGACATCGTGAGCTGGCGCATCCGCTTCAGCAACCGTTTCTGGCGCCACTGGATTAGAGACTGCTTCGTTCAAGTATTGCCCTAACGTCTGATAATCGTGGTGGAACATCTTACCAACGCGCCGGCGACTCGCCATCAATCCAGTCAAGACCCGCGTATCAGGAAACCCCTTAACGTTGTTAAACATCATTGCTGGACCCTCTTGCGTTGGCCGTTGAACGGTCCCACCAGCACCGATATACCGATAAACACCAGAAAGTTCCGCATTTGGATCAACTTCGACGTCAGTTTCATGATAGTTCTTTGGATCATCCTTGATCTCATCAAGCACGCGACGCAAATCCCATGGTTGTTCTGCCATTTCATTCATCTCCCTTAAAGTTTACAAGACCATCATACGGCCACTCGTAAGCGGGTTCAATTCGGATTGCGCAGATATGTTATTCGTGAATGGAATAATACAACTAAACGCATTAGGTCGATGATTGTTATGTATTAATTATGATTGAAACATGCTGATTTCCAAAGTCAAAAGCAGCCAGCTTAGGCCCGCTGGAAAAAGTTCGAGTTAGCGTAAAATTGCTTAGTTGGCGCGTCTTACGCCGACTTCCAGGCATTTCTGCCAATTGCTGGAACGCGGTGGACACAGATTTAAG
>NZ_JAKZEQ010000059.1:0-9357 GCF_022549155.1 Lactiplantibacillus sp. ME-2 | reverse complement strand
CGGTCTACATTGCCTCAATTTGCATCTTACTTAAGTAGTTTTAAGACGGACCCTAATTGCGGCTATCAAATTACAAATGAAAGTGTTGGGAATTACTGAGGAACAAATTTCCGACAAGTTGGAAACGTCTACGTCTGAAATTGAGTATTATGTGGATGACCGCAACCCAATCACTGGTTCAAACATTGTTAAGCGCCAAAAACTAGTTGTAGAATTACATGAGCGTGAGAAGGCAACCGATTATGAGACGGCCTACAATGAGTTAGTCGAAGAGGTTGCGTATACTTGGTTCAATCGCCTAATTGCGATTCGGTTTATGGAAGTTAATGGTTATTTGCCGAGTCGGATCCGAGTATTGTCTAGTTCATCAGGTCGCAATGAACCAGATATTATGTTGCGAAGCGAAGCCGATTTAGTGCCGTATCTTGGTGCTTTTAGCAACGAGGAGCAAGCAATTATGGTACATGCTTCGGAAACTGAAGCCACAGTTGACATGGACGCCAAATATCGGATGCTATTTATTAAGCAAGCCAACGCTTTAAATGCAAATCTACCACATTTATTCGAAAAAACTAACGATTATGCAGAATTATTGTTCACTCCAAACTATCATGACGGCATTATTCAGCATCTAATTAACGATATTGATGAAGCCGATTTCGATGTTACTCGTGGTGGTCAGGTTGAAATTATTGGGTGGCTGTATCAGTACTATAATACTGAACCAAAAGAAGTAGCATTCAAAAAGCGTAAATACGCTGAAACTGATATTCCTGCGGTGACCCAACTATTTACGCCGGATTGGATTGTCAAGTATATGGTTGAAAACTCGTTGGGCCGTTATTGGATTGATGTTTTACATGCTAGAAATGATTCGCGATCAGAAGTAGAAATAGCACAGGCTTATCATTGGCAATATTACATGCCCGAATCTCAGCAAAACGAACAAGTATCTCTAAAGATTATAGAGGCACAAAAAGAGCTTACTAAAGTGAAACTCGAGGATATTACTTTAGTGGATGCAGCAATGGGCTCTGGTCACGTGCTAGTTTACGCGTTTGATGTCTTTTTACAGCTGTATGAGTCAGAAGGTTATTCAAAGAGAGACGCTACCGAAAATATTATTCAGTATAATCTGTATGGTTTTGACATTGATACTCGAGCATTCCAACTATCATACTTTGCTTTATCTATGAAAGCGCGTGAATATAATCGGCGTTTCTTAACATTGGAATTAAGTCCAAACGTTTTTGATATCCCAGAATATACAGATTTGTCGGTACAGGATTTTGAAGATTTAATTACTACGGACCAGCAGTCTTCAGATATCACGCGTTTATTAAACGCCTTTCATGATGGCAATAGTTACGGCTCCTTAATTCATTTTACTGACCCCATTGATTTTCTCGAAATTGAATCAATTATTGATACAAAACCCGGAGAACATCAATTATCTTTTGAAAGTATTGAATTAGAAGAGAAAAAACATAAGCTAAAAGAAATTATTACAGTCTCGAAACTTTTATGTCGCAAATATACAGTAGGGGTCATGAATCCACCATACATGGGTTCAGGAAAAATGAATGATGTTCTTAGTAAATACGTAAAACGACATTTTACTGCTGGAAAAGCAGATTTGTTTGCTGCTTTCATGGAACGACTGCGAATGTTTGTGAGTGCCAATGGCTACTATGCGATGATTACACAACATGCATGGATGTTTCTCTCTAGCTTCGAGAAGCTTAGACAATCGTTAACACAAGATACACTAATTAATATGGCTCATTTAGGAACTCGAGCATTTGAAGAAATCGGTGGCGAAGTTGTGCAATCGACAGCTTTTGTACTGAAAAAGCAAAACTTAACTGAATATGTGGGTACGTATGAACGTCTAATTGATTTTAATTCTCAGGATAAGAAAGAAACGGCATACTTAGCAGCCGTTCGAGATCAAACGGTAGACTACCTTTATCGAACTAATCAAGCGAACTTCAAGAAGATTCCGGGAAGTCCAATTGCTTATTGGGTAAGTAATCAGCTGTTACATGATTTCTTAGTAGGAATACCCCTTAAGAATATTTCTCCCGCACAGCGTGGGCTGACAACTGGAAATAATAATCTATTTATTCATGACTGGTGGGAAGTTCTATTCAATCATGTTGATGTAAGCCGGTCTTGGAGGAAAAATCAAACGTCTAAGAAAAAATGGTTTCCGTATAATAAAGGCGGAAAGAACCACAAATGGTTCGGCAATCGTGAGCTTATTGTTAACTACTACAATTCTGGTCAGGAAATAGCTGAGTTTGGCAAAATTAACAAAAACTCTTTTGGATTTCAGGGAAAAGATTACTACTTTCACAGCGGTATAACTTGGAGTGCATTGACTAGTGCTTCTAATACGTTCAGGTATAGTCCTCAAGGTAGTATATTTGATTCTAACAAAGGGCCAATGCTTTTCTCAAATGATGATAGCACAATATTTTCTCTGCTAGGATTTTTGAACTCAAAAGTAACTACTCTAATTACTAAGGTTTTAAATCCAACATTGTCTTTACAGAATGGTGATATGGACAAGCTACCGATAAAAAAAGAAATATTCGATCAAAATATTGAACATGTCGTTAGAATAAATGTTTTATTAGCCCAAAGTGATTGGAATGAATATGAAAATTCATGGGATTTCAAAGTTCATCCACTTATATTGCACATCGCTGACGATAACCTATCAATATGGTATTATTCAGTGGTATTGACCAATCGCGGTGCCAAAAATGTGCCAATATTTCGGCTTTGGGGGGTAAAATAATGGTTAGTTATCAAAAACGAGGCAATGTTTGGCAATACGAAATCTCATATAAAGATGCAGACGGAAAGTATAAAAAGCTCCGAAAGTCCGGTTTTACAAGGAAATCTGACGCTATCTTGGCTGCCAGCAAGATTCAATCGGAACATCCTAATTTGAAAACCGCGAAGGCGGGTAGCGAATCACTAGTCAGTTACTACGAGCGATGGATTAAGACTTATAAGCAGAATGCAGTATCATCTATTACTTACAACAAATACCAAAACACTGCTAAACATGCGCGAAAGTTATTTGGTAGCTTAAAACTAAAAGAGTTAACTAAATTAACTTATCAAGAAAAACTCAATGAGTTTGCAAAAACACATGCACGTCGAACCGTTTCTTGTTTACACAAGCAATTGCGCGCATGTATTTTAGAAGCAATGGATGAACACATCATTGCTTCTGATCCTACACGCAAAGCTGTTATTACTGGCCGATCACTGCCAAAAATGTCCAAAACGCTAAATTACAATGATTGGGCTAAATTGATTACGCACTTGGATACCAATCAAATTGATGAAATGACTATCTATCTAGCTGCAGTAACAGGCATGCGTTATGGGGAAATAGTTGGTCTAACAATCAATGACTTGGACTTACAAGCCGGTATTATCAATATTAATAAAACTTGGGATTACAAATACAAGACGGGGTTTATGAAAACAAAAACGTCAACCTCCAATCGTAAGGTTTCAATCGATAACACAACCATCCATCGATTAAGTCACTATCTTTCAATCCACCATTTTGAACAAGATCAGCCTATTTTAATGGATAAGAATCATCACGTTTTAGTCAGTGCGGAAATCAATAATGCGCTAACAGCAAAACTACGAGTTCTGTCTATCCCAAGAATTACGTTCCATGGATTGCGCCATACCCATGCCTCTATACTCTTATACCGTGGTGTCAGTGTTCTATCTGTGTCCAGACGTCTAGGTCACAGCAACATCACCACTACTCAGTCTACCTATTTACACATCATTAAAGAGTTAGAGTCCCAGGATAAGAATAAGATTATATCCATTCTAAATGACACATTAAAATAATTGGCACTTTTTTGGCACAAAAGGAGCTCTCCGGCAAAGAGAGCTCCTTTATTATGACTATAATTTACTCAAAATTTTGTTTCCATCTTGTAACTTTTCATAGTTGACTAATACACCATCGTCTAAGTCAAGATTAATACGCTGGTCGGCAACATGTCGAACAATTGGATCATATTGCTTCAATTCTTTTAATTGTTGTGTGACATGTTTTAGTTTTTTCTCTAATTGCTTCTTAGTTTTAGTAACACTCTCATCTTGAACCCATTGCTGTAATTTCTCAATACGTTCTTCATAACGACTTTGTAACGGGTACATATAGTCAGTACGCATCATGGCTAATTCGCCCTCATCATAACGATGTAAGTACATCAATGCCTTCAGGCCATTCTGCTTTCCACTGTTGAATTCCCAATAGATTGGCCGCTTCTGATACCCCTTCTTATGATCTTTAAAGAAGTCATCCACAAAATATTTACGAATGGCTTGCTCAGAATTATCAGCTTTTTTACCAATTACATGAGCAATGTAATCCATGTTTTCTTGAACATGCTCTTCTCCAAAAGTTACTGCTAAGAAGGTTCTGAATCGATTCATGATATCACGATCATCGTCAAAATATCGGTCATCGTTTAACAACAACAAGTTGTCTTTATTTGGCACAAATTTCTGATATTTATCAGTATTCCACTCACCACCCGCATAGGCAAGTCCAAGAGTGTCTAACGAATATCTGCCGAACACAAGTCCAATAAAATACGATAACAAGGATTTAATATCACGTTCCTCATCTGCCCGACGCACGGAAACCTCTTTATCTTCAACTTCCGGCGTTAATTCATCGTTCAAACCGTACAAATCAATAAAAATTCGATTTAATTCTTCTTCATTTGCCTTTAATTGATCAAACCGCTCTTGTGCTTCAGTCTTCCAGATAGCAAAAGCATTTTCTAGCCGTCCACCGACTTCTGTTTGCTTATCGTCAGCGATGTGTGATAGAAGGGGATGGCGAATAAAGTCCCATGATTCTTCAAATGAATTCCAATCATTTTGGGTGATTTCAATAGCTACTTGTACTTGTTTATACACAGAAATCTTAGAATTAATGACTGGAAAATTTGCAAAGTTTCCAGTCTGTAAGTGTATTGTTGGATTTAAAATTTTGAAAATGTAATTAGTTACTTTTGCATTTAAAAGCCCCAATAGAGATAGTAGGTCCGTTTGTTTTTCTAATTTAAATGCAGATTTCCCAACGACATCAAAAATACTTCCTGGTGTTCTATACCTTGCACTGAAGTCTCCACTAGTTATATCAGACCAAGTAATGGATTCTTGAAAATAAAATCTAGGATTACGGACAACTGATCTGGCATTCCCATTTTCCCACGTGAACTCCTTTATCATTTTTCCATTATCTTGCCAATTTACCACATAATCATAATTACCAAACCATTTTCGATACGAACCACCTTTATTATACGGAAACCACCTTTTCCCTGATAGAGTTGATTCAGAGATGGTATTTGCACTATAACAGATGTTCTGATTTCCAACTTCATACCAGAAGCGTAAAAATATTTTGTTATCCCCAGTCTGTAGTCCTACTTTGGGAACTACGATATTTTCCATACGTTTTCCAACTTCAAAATCGTGGATAAGATTTTTACTAGCCCAATAAGCAATCGGACTTCCCGGAATTTTTTTGAAGTTCGCTTGATTAGTTCGATAAAGGTAGTCAATATCAGGATTTGCGATTGCTTCTAACACCTTATCTCTCTGAACATTCATACCGCCTTTAAAAGCTGAAAGCTTGATGTAAGTCCCATTACTACCATTTGGCACATTTTTTAATACAAATGTATTGATTGGAACAGTGGCTTCCTCAAATGCTGAGTACTCCATTTGAATCAGGCTAGAAATCTCCTTATTGGCCACTAAATAACTACGCAGTTTCTCATATGTCTTAATAAACATCCAAACAAATGGCGTCATATAGGCAGCATAACCGCCAATTTTAACTAAATTGATATTGTTGAATATAAAGACAGAGAAGAGATCCCCTGAGTAATCAGCATAGTTTTTCTTCACATATTTTTTCATGTCTGGATCGAACTTGTTCAAGTACGGTGGATTTGTTACGGCCACATCATATTTAGTAGACATAATTTCGCCGATGGTTAATACTTTTAATACGATCTTTTTCGATTGATTCATACCAAAGATATCCAACGCGTCCGTGTGCATATCTTCCACGTTTTCTCGCAACTTTGTCCAATTAAACGTTTTGTCAAACTTGATAATTGAACCTAGTTCTCCGGCGTTACTAAAGAGCTCAATAATTTGTTTTATATCATCTGCATATTCACCCGATAAGGCATCCAAAAACTCAGGTGAGACCGTGTCCGTATCTTCAAAAACGTGGACATTTAGTTTAACTTTTTCAGGCTGCAAGGCACGCCGATTGTATTGTCGTGCTTTCATCATTAAAGCAAAATATGCCAACTGATAGGCACGTTTATCAATTTCCAAACCGTATAAGTTGTTTTGTACGATGGATAAGGCTGCATCACGACTTGAGTATCCCTGTTCCGCATACATTTTCATAAAGACATCGAACGCATATACCAGAATGTGGCCTGACCCCATCGCATTGTCGATAAGACGCATATCTTCGAGATTCTCACTAGAATCAACTGTCTGAATCTCTCCAGGAAGCAAATAATCCAAATTTGATTTCAAATCACTGTTAGGATGACGTTCAAGCCAGTACTTTCCTAATGAGTTATCAACCATATAACGAACGACCCAATCTGTGGTAAATAACTGAGTTGCGGCAGGAATTTCGTTTTTGGTAACGGCTCCCCCAGTGATATTCACTGCATAATCATGTGGTTCAGTATTATAGTACTGATACAGCCATCCAATAATTTCAACCTGACCACCACGAGTAACGTCAAAATCGACCTCATCAATATCGTTAATTAGATGCTGAATAACGCCGTCATGATAGTTTGGAGTGAACGATTATTGAATTTATTATAATGTGAGTTTTAGCGGGGAATACGGTATGATAAGGGTGGTGAATTTTTTGAAATGAGGAGTAATTATGGCTGACGTAAATATTGATCAAGTTGTGACAACGTTAAAAAGTAAATTTAAGGCGGGCCATCAATTCATTTTTTGGTACGGCGACCAGGGCGAATTTGAGGATAGTGTCCGCGACTTGACCGGAGCACTAGCGGGTGTCGCCACTGTAGTTGAGTTAAGGATGGGACACCAATTAAAAACAAAGTTGCGGTTATTGGGGGCGGGCACGAGCGAAAAGTTTTTAATTTACTCGCCGCAACCACAACCGCCATTAGATGAAAACCATTTACGCGATATGGTGCTGTACTCTGAGATATTCAGAGCGGATGCACCAGAAATTTTGCGTAAAGAACTGCAATTGCCTGAGAATATGTATTCATTTGTAAAAAGATATACAGCATTTTTTGGAAGTAAGGAACGCCGTGCACGGTTCATGAAGTATGACTTGCACAGTTATCAGTCA
The DNA here is from genome assembly GCF_022549155.1 of Lactiplantibacillus sp. ME-2. Taxonomy (NCBI): domain Bacteria; kingdom Bacillati; phylum Bacillota; class Bacilli; order Lactobacillales; family Lactobacillaceae; genus Lactiplantibacillus; species Lactiplantibacillus sp. ME-2. The sequence continues at coordinate 1,916 of NZ_JAKZEQ010000059.1, read as the reverse complement.
GAACCAACAGTTGCAATTATGGCGGCAATCGTTCGACTGGATCAGCCGTTAGTAGATTTCTTTGCGGTATTAAGACTGATTCTTAAGGCTGGATTGACGGATAACAAGTACTTAAATGAATTTGAAAAATATCACGTCATCAATGATTTTTGGAGAATAGTCAGTGATCAATTTGGATTTCAGTCTGATCAGCCAGATTTATTAACACTGGCGTCTGGAATGTATGTCACTATGGCCTTTCAACAAATGGGACTCCCAACGGCAACTGATAATCGTTATAATTTGAGTGCTCGGGCGGCCAATGTCCAAACGTTTATGCAACAATTTAGCGCTGAAGCCTACAATCAGCATCGTGATGATTATGATCAGATTGCACGGCATGTTTGGGAGAATATTAAAGTAAATAAATTTTTTGATCAACTTGATATTGATGATCTTGCAAATAGCGATGTTTTCCCGGAATTTGATCGAAGAATTTTGAACTGGATTCAAGAGCAATTGTTGCTGGAAAATGATGAAGTTCTAGTTGACGGTTTAAGTATTGGTAAATTGACTAAGAAACGTCGAGAAATGCACTATGGCCGCTCACATAATACCAATCATTTGTACTTGATGGTCAGAAGTGCATGGCAAGTTATCCAAGCTCGTCACAATCGGCCCGCAAATGGGTTCAACGCAATGGTTGATGAGTATACTAATGGTGGTTATTATATTGATATGAATTATCGTCACTTTGTTTATGAATATCGTATTGCTGGTTATCCAGATTACTATATGCGATTAAAACGATTGGTAGAACAAATTTATGTTGATCTGTTATCCAAGTTCAATATTAGCTGGAATCAGAGTTTAAATTATCAGCAAATTGCGCCACAACTTTTGCAACGAAATTTTTATAATCAGTATATTCGTAACGAACAAAATCGAATTGTAGTTATTATCTCTGATTCATTTCGTTTTGAAGTTGGAAAGGAATTACAAGGAAAACTAAAGCAAGAGGATCAAGTTACGGATATGCAGATGCATTTTCTAATTAGTGGTTTGCCATCCGTTACCTATATGGGTATGCCGGCTTTGCTACCGCATCACAACTTAGCATTACAGGCTGAAGAGCGCCGGGTAACCGTTGATGGTCAGCCTGCAAGTAATATCGAACAACGCCAAGCAATATTGCGCCAAGCAAACCCTAAAAGCACGGCATATCGTTTTAAGGATTTGCAAGGTAAGTCACGTGATGAACTTCGATCCATGTTTGTCAATCAAGAAGTAATCTATATTTATCACAATCAGATTGATACTACAGCAGAGAATAAAGGAACCGAAGATGAAACTGCCACTGCAGCTAAAAATGCGATTAACGAATTGCAAGAATTAATCTGGCGATTAAGAACTAACAGTATTAATCATGTTTATATTACTGCAGATCACGGGTATCAATATCGTGATGAAAAGATTGCTGATATCGACAAAATTGAAGTTAAAACGGTTGCGGAGGATTGGAAATCACCACGTTATTTAGTTTCTGAACGTGACATCAAGGTACCGGGTGTTGAACGTCAAGCCCTAGCTAATATTTTAGAAAATCAAGATTCACGGTATGTTTATTATCCGACTACGGCTAACGTATTTAAGGCTAATGGTGGTGATAATTATGCACATGGAGGATCATCATTGGAAGAAATGGTGGTCCCGTTACTGGAAGTACGCACAACCAGTAAAAAATCGACAGCACATGAGGTAACCTTACAAATTAATAATTCTAATTTGAGAGTAACCTCATTAGAGGTACCGTTAAGTATTATGCAAACCGAACCAATTAGTTCTAAAGTAACACCAGCTGCCTTTAAACTATACTTTGTGGGGCGAATTGTCAAACTAAGTGCAACGGTTTGTCAAAAAATACTTCATATGGGGTT
>NZ_JAKZEQ010000058.1:0-9918 GCF_022549155.1 Lactiplantibacillus sp. ME-2 | reverse complement strand
CATACCAGATGGCCATCATAGTCTCGTGGGCTCGGAGATGTGTATAAGAGACAGGGTTTCAGGCTGTTCGGGTGTTCCTGGTTCTTCCGGTAACTCCGGTTCAGCTGGTTCTCCCGGTAACGGCGTTTCACCATTGCCAGCACCTTCGACTACCGTAATGGTGGCTGTTTGAGTCCACTGCAGGCCATTGGCGTTCGTGTATTGATACGTGATTTCATAAGTACCGGGTTGCGTCGTGTCAACGTCACCAATCACAACTAAGTCCGCTAGTGTTAATGGCCGTCCCGTCGCATCACTGGCACTTACGAAGTTGTCTGCCGCCTGCCAGTGGTCGCCAACTGTCACCGTTGTATCTTGAACAACCAGTTCTGTCAGGTCTTCAACGTCAGCCTCTTGTTCAGTCACCGTGACGGTCGTTGTCGCCGTGACTAACTGTCCGGTCAAGTCAGTGAACTGATAAACGACCTCATATGTCCCCGGCCGTGTTAAGTCTGGTTCTCCAAGCACCGTCACGTTCTGCCATTCCACTGAACGGCCATCTGCATCCGTTGCACTCGTAAAATTATCCCGTGGGCGCCAGACAGCACTTCCCGTTGCGAGATCAATTTCAACCGCAACCTCTTGCGCATGCAAGTTTAGTTGACTTTGATTAGCCACAACCGTGACAACCACGGTTGTTTGCCGACCCGCATAAGTTAGTATCACGTGATACGACCCTGGCTGGCTGGTGTCAACAGGCTCACCGCTAACTGTCACCGCTTGGGGGTCTGTACTGAACAAGACTCCTGGATCAACTAACTGGCCATTTTGATCAACTAGTTGCGCAATATTTTGTGTCCAGTCCCATTTTTGATTCAAGAAGAGCGTGCTGTCTTTACCGGTAATCGCGGCCGCAGAGACGGTTTCCCAGACAAACGTCGCCGTGTTAGCGTGGTTTCCCGAATATTGCGCCAGGAGTTCAGCACTCGTGAACGTTTGCGAGCTATCAGCTACGTTGACCCATTTGCCGGTATATTTGCTATTCTTAGGCACTTCCGGTAAATCAACTAAGGGTTGCGTGCCGTGTTGACTAAAATCAAGTCCCGGACCAAGTGTCAACGTTTGCAAACTTGTCAAACCAGCTAGCATTTGCCAGTTTTGTTCAACATTCTGCATATTGAAATGGGACAAGTCGAGCACCTTTAGTTTGGCATCATCATTAAACAAACTATTGATTTGAGTGACTTTAGCGACGGTAAACTGCGTACCGAATTCGATACGCTCCAAATCGGACATCTGCGCAAAGGCACCATCGATTTCAACCAGGCTGGCTGAATCAAAGCTCGTCAGATTCAAGTGACGGACGCCTGTGCGCGCAAACATGTTGGCCATCGTCGTCACACTGCGCGTATCCCAGTCAGTCAAACCGTCAATAGTTCGAAGTTGGCCGTTGAACTGGAACATATTTTGCATGTTGGCGACATTATGAGTATCCCAGCCACTGAGATTGAGGTATTTAAGTTCAGTACCCATGAAGTTCCCCATAAACATGTTCACCATTGTGGTCACATTGCCGACTTGCCAAGCACTCAAGTCCAGTCGCTCTAGCGAGGTATTTTCTTTGAACAGAGACTGCATGTTGGTCACAGCACTGGTATCAATCTTTTCTAACCCTTCGTAACGCGTCACGCTGTCAAGATTCGCAAACAGACTATTCATGTTAGTACCGGCAACAATTTTGTCAGCAATCACGATACACTTGATCATCGGCGCCCAAGACTTGCGACGCCAAGGATTATCCCCATAACTGTTATTTAACGTGCCCCCGTTCAGCGTTAGCGTGCCTGTACTGGCATCAAAGTGCCAATCAACGCCAAAGTTACCAGACATTTCATCCTCATCCGCCCTAGTCACAGCACGAGTATCAACGTGCTGTGACTCCACCTTAAGGTCATCTACCAGCTGATGCTGCTCAACTTGTTGCAAGTCAGCGGCGGATTTACGTTCTGACGCGTCAGCAGTATCGAGTAATAACTGTTCACTCGCTTCAGGCTGTTGTTCACTAACGGTCGATTCTGCGGCATTACTGAACAGATCGTCAGTCCGTGATGCTTCATAACTGTTCGTCGCGGGTGCTACCGTGTTTAGTCCGTTCACTGCTGCCATCGAATCAGCGGCTACCTCACTATTGGGCGCGCTAGATGTCCCGTTCAACGCAGCCGTTGATGCAGCGGATTGCGGCTCGTCATTAGTAGCTGGCTGTGCATCGATTACCGTCTGATTAGTAATCGAAGCGTTCTCATCATTAGCCACGACAACGTTATCCGTTTTAGAAACCGAACTTGCCAGTGTTTGATTGCTGCTACCTTGATTTTGAATTAACACACCGTTAGTCGCTACGACACTCGTTTCGCTAGTCGATGCAGATGTTGGTTCATCCGCATGTGCGGTTAACAGTTGAGTATTCAACAATAATAGTGAAGCGCTCGCAAATAACCACATCTTACCACTTTTATACATTTTATAACATTTCACTTCTGATTCACGGTAATTGATAGTAATTCCCCATTTCTTCAAAAACAACCTAACTGACCTAACGATTAATCTCATTAAATAAAGTGTTCTTACTATATTTGATTATCGTGTTTAACTAGTACATCATTTACGGTTTTTAAATATACCATGGTACCCTCATAATGCTCAACTGATTATCACAATTCTAATTAACCTGTTATCATTATGATTAATCCGCTTGTTTATCGCAAAAATATAATTATCAACTCCCTATTTCTGCAATCACTTTCATCGTGGCGATTCATTAATTCTGGTCGTTTTGGTATTTGACCACCACTATTCGTTCACCATACTGACAGTTGCATCATGCACTGGTCAGCTGTCACCATAGCGACTGACCAGTGGCTTCCAGTAATCCCCGGCCATCAAAAAAGCCTTGAGCAATATTACTGCTCAAGACCTGGTTTACCCATTCTAATAGCGTATTTCCCTAATTTGAATCGAAAGACTCCCCCCGCGTAATCATGAGCTAGTAGATACGATAATTGTCACTCGGCCCCGAGTCATTTGGATCGTCGTTTCACAACGATTTGTCGAATCGCATTATAAACTAGCTCAACGATGACAAACAGCACCGTGATACCCACAATATCAATTAAATACGAACTAAGTCGATAGCCCACCTTGCCGATCCACAAATCATACGGCCCTTGAATCAGTAAGAAATAGATGACTAACGTTTCAAAAATCGTCCGGGTATGCCGCCAAAACGATCGCCATTGCATTGATTTCACGCCCCTTCAAGTGGTGCCAACATTTGTAACGCCTGTTTGACCTGACTCACTGCTAATTGACTTTGATCACCGACCCGGCCGACGTGTCCAAAGGCAACTGCCGACCCCGTCAACTGACTACAGACACTGTTATAACGACCAAACTTGCCCGTCGCCGTTGCCACGATTGGCACAACTAATTGCTGCCGTGCTTGCTCAGTTGCCGCCATTAATGCCAACACCGTCTGTGCATCATGTCCAGCCACTGTCACCCGCACGACATCAGCACCAGTTGCTGCTAATTCGTGATAAGTCGCCAATAAATCGTCAGTTGTTGCTGTCGTGACGGTCTGGCTCGCAATTAACCGAATTTCGTTGGCACGCATCTGTTTGGTCAACGTCATAAAATCTGGCTGATTGACCATGGCTAAGTCAATATCCACGCCAGCCACGCTTCGATTATTCACTAATGTTTGATAAGTTTGATAATATTCGGTCACTTCAGCTGGATCGTTTGCCAGCCCAAACATGGCAATTAATGGAATCGTCCCCAAAACTTGTTGCAATTGGGCCGCTGTATTGACTAACTCCGCACGGTTATCCAATTCCTGATAAGGATCTAACCGCCAAACAACAATTTGTGCCACCGAAGTTAAAATCTGCCCCGCTTTACGCAAGAGGTCCTCCCGTGTTGCCCCCGCTAAAACAACACCAATCTTAGGCATCCCTGTCGCTAACGTTAACTCCCCAACTGTAACTTCTTTCAAGACCATTCCTGCTTTCATTTTCATTCGAACGATGCGCGTCCGTTGCCGTTAAATTTTATCTCCTCTTAACAATAGCAAATTTTCGCTGTTTTGACACTCAAAATTCATTTTTTGACTTAAAATTTAAAGCGCTTTTAATATTAACTTGTTAATACTGGCATCGCTTTCAGTTTGGCCTTACAATTAAGCATACTTTAGCTCACAAAGGAGTTCAACATGGAAAACGAAAAACAACTTCGATGGTCCAACATTGCTTTAATTGCATTCGTGGCGGTCTGGGGCCTAGGTAACGTTGTCAATAACTTTGCGTTACAAGGGCTTTCAGTCGTCACTTCTTGGATTTTAATCATGATTATTTATTTTATTCCCTACACCTTGATTGTGGGTCAACTGGGTTCGACCTTTAAGGATGCTGAGGGGGGCGTCTCATCTTGGATTCGAGCAACGAGTACCAAGCGCCTAGCTTACTATGCTGCCTGGACTTATTGGATCGTGCACATTCCGTACTTAGCACAAAAACCCCAAGGGATTCTAATTGCATTCAGCTGGCTGTTCCGCGGTAATGGGAACTTCGTCAACACGACACCTGCGTTAGTCGTTCAAGCCATTTGTTTAGTGCTATTCTTATTCTTCCTCTGGATTGCTTCATTGGGACTAACGACACTGAAACGCATCGGGAGCGTTGCTGGTACGGGGATGTTCATCATGTCGATTTTATTCATCATCTTGGCCGTATCAGCACCGTTTATGACCAAGGCGACTGTTCAGACACCGAACATGTTTTCACTCAAGTCCTACTTACCTAAGTTTGACTTTACCTACTTTACGACCGTTTCAATGTTAGTCTTCGCGGTCGGGGGATCTGAAAAGATTTCGCCGTACGTTAATAAAACCAAAAATCCGGGACGTGAGTTTCCGTTAGGCATGTTAGTGCTCGCAGGTATGGTCGCAATCTGTGCCCTGCTGGGTTCATTTGCCATGGGGATTCTGTTTAACTCCAAGCACATTCCCGCTGATTTGATGGCCAACGGTGCTTACTACGCGTTTCAACGACTAGGTGCCTTCTACCACGTGGGCAATCTGTTCTTGATCCTCTACGCAATTGCCAATGTGCTTGCCCAAATCTCCGCCTTAGCGTTCTCAATCGATGCGCCATTGAAGATTTTGCTTGGTGATGCCGACCCTGAATTTATTCCCAAAAAATTAAGTAAAATGAACAAGAAGGATGTGCCCGTCAACGGTTACATCTTAACTGGGGTTTTGGTCAGCATTCTCATTATCATTCCTGCATTAGGGATTGGAAACATGAATGAACTCTTTAATTGGTTATTGAACTTAAATTCGGTCGTAATGCCGATGCGCTACCTGTGGGTCTTTCTAGCTTACATGCTACTCAACAAGCACTTAAAGGAATTCAAGAGTGATTACAAGTTCCTGAAAAACCCAGTCGCTGGCCGTTTGGTCGGTGCTTGGTGCTTCCTGTTTACAGCATTTGCTTGCATCCTCGGAATGGTTCCAAAGACTTCCTACGCTAGCAATCCTAGCAGTTGGCTCTTCCAACTGACTTTAAATATTCTAACGCCAATTATCTTTGTTGCCTTAGGGATGATTTTGCCGATGATTGCTCGTCGTCATCGCACTAAAACCGCTTAGTGCGTCACCGATCTTTGCGCCCGCATCGTCGCTCTACGCCTGCGGACTCACTGACTTTTTTGTAACGTTGATCGATAATCTATTCGCCACCGCTGACAGCGCAAAAAACTGTCAGCGGTGGTTTTGGTATTACCAACCGTTGCTAGTAGGCATGCGTGTTCACATAGAATTTCAGTCACTAATTTGCGGCTCACAATCTTACACTTTTTACACGTTTAGCGGTATGATGCTTAGTGAATATAGTCAATCCAAATTTACCAAGCTGTCGCTCTTCAAGGAGGTTCTTATCTATGGCTACCGTCGACGCTCTCGACATGTTTTTGACCGATTATGCCAATATCTCTCGTTACCTGAATACTCGCTTAAATTCACTACTGACCACGCAACATCTTACTTTTGACGCTTTTTTAATCATGCATGAAATAGGTCAAAGCCCCCAGCCACTATTATTAATGGAGATCGCACATCAGCACCATGTCTCACGCAGCGCAATCTCACGCCAAATCGGAGTCCTCCTCAAACATCGATACATTGAGCAACAGGCTAATGCCACTGATCGCCGCCAAAAAGGACTTTCCTTAACGGCTACCGGCCGTCACCTAGATCAGCAACTAATGGCCACCATGCACAAAACGGTTCACCAGTGGACGACTCAATTGGGCCCGCAACGGGTGAAGACCCTGCTAGGCATCTTCACTGACTTTAACGAGCAAATTATCAATAATGAGGTTCCCGCCAGCGATTAATAACCAGCCATCCTCAGCTTCATCATTCGGCATTAGTCGTAACGTGCCCCATTTTAGTAAGCTGATTTTTATTCGTCGCCATTTCAAGTTACGGCTTTTAAAGGCCTTAATCAAAAAACGGCGCCATGGATGCTAGTGATTCTAGCGTCCATGGCGTCGTTAATTTTCAGTTACAATCAAAGCAGCTTGCACTACGGTACGTTCGTCCGCGACTTGGCCGGCTCTGCCGCTAGTCATCTGCATGCACGTCAAAGGCATGCAACAACTGTTCTGAAACCCCTGGCGCATCTGGGTCGTGGTGACCTTTACCGGTATCTAAAGCTCGTAATTGGGCCATCTCAGTCGAAGTTAATTCAAAGTCGAAGATATCCCGATTACTCTTGATCCGTGCACTGTGCACTGATTTAGGAAAGACGATCACGCCTTCTTGATGTTCAAATCTAAGAATGATTTGACCAGCATCCTTATGATACTTAATAGCCAATTGTTGAATGATTGGTTCTTTGAATAATGCTTGATTGCCCTGACCCAAGGGCGCCCAAGCTTCTAATTTAACATCTTGTGCCGCGAGTAATTGGCGCAAGGGTTGTTGCTGAAAGTACGGGTTAAATTCAACCTGATTGACTGCAGGGATCGTTTCAAATTGTGGCACAAATTTTTGCCACAACGTTGGTGTCATATTGGAAACACCGATCGACTTTAATTTCCCGGCCTTTTGGGCTGCTTCCATTGCTTGCCATGCACCCGGAACATCGCCATAAGGTTGATGAATTAAGTACAAGTCAATATAGTCTAGTCGCAACTTAGTTAACGAACGATCGATGGCGCAACTGGCTGCATCAAAGCCGTAGTCTTGGAGCCAAAGTTTACTCGTCACCCAGATTTGGTCCCGTGGAATCCCACTATCCTTAATAGCTTGACCAACTTCGTCTTCGTTAAAATAGGCCACGGCTGTGTCAATGTGTCGATAACCAATCGCCAATGCTTCTTTGACTGCTTGATAAGTGGAACCGTCGTCTGGAATCTGGAAAGTGCCAAACCCAATTGCTGAAATCGCGCGGCCATCATTTAGCGTAATAGTTGGTGTTTTTGTCATTAATAATCACTCCTTAACTTATTCATGTAATTGTCGTAAACTAGCGCCAAAAATCTGTTCAATTGTCACAGGATCACGATGATCAAAGAACTGACTGACGCCCTGATCAAGTTCGGCCATTGCTGACATTTCTGCAGCTGTTAATTCAAAATCAAAAACAGCGATATTCTCAGCCATACGTTCAGGATGCACTGATTTTGGAATCACCGTAATCCCGCGTTGCAACAGCCAACGTAAGATGACTTGTCCGGTCGTCTTACCATGGGCCTGTGCGATAGTTTGAATACTTGGATTACTGAAAATCGCATGCTTACCTTCTGCAAACGGTGCCCAAGCTTCAACCCGTACGTGTTCATCTTGATTAAAGCGGACCTCGTCTGCTTGCTGGTACCATGGATTGACCTCGATTTGATTGACAGCTGGTTGCACGGACATGGTCAGTTCCAAGTTCTTTAGCTGATCCGCATAAAAATTGGAAACACCAATTGCGCGAATCTTACCAGCATGGTAAGCCTCTTCTAAAGCACGCCAAGCACCCATCACATCGCCATAAGGTTGGTGCAAAAGATACAAGTCCAAGTAGTCTACGCCTAAACGTTGTAATGACGGATCAATACCTTGCTTTGCACGTTCATAGGTGAATTCTGAGACCCACAGCTTGGAAGTGACAAAGAGTTCATCACGTCTAAGACCACTCTTTTGAATTGCCCGCCCCACTGCGGTTTCATTTTGGTATGCCGTTGCCGTATCAATTAAACGGTAACCAGCCTTTAAGGCCGCGGTCACCGCTGCTTCACATTCATTCAGGTCAGGGACTTGGAACACGCCGAATCCCAATTGGGGCATAACCACACCATTGTTTAATTTCGTTGTTGGAACCATCACGCATCAACCTTTCACTATTTGATTACAATAACAAGCATACCCGCAAACCTAATACTTGAAAATTACTACTTATTCATACTAGTATACATATAGTGCATACTAGTAACGGAGGTTCCTGATGATTGAAAATTATTTATTAGAAGAGCTGATCACATTCGCCCACGAGCACACGCTGGCTAAGACCGCGGCCGCATTAAACGTGACGCAACCAACTATCACTCGCGGCATGCAGAAATTGGAAACGATGCTCGCTGTTCGCTTATTTGATCGTCAACCCAATCGAATTACACTGACGCCCACTGGCCAGTTAGCCGCTCAGGAAGCTGAACAATTATTGACACAACAACGGACTTTTGTAACCAAAATACAAAACTACGAGCAAAGCTTAGTCACACGTACCGTCGAAACCACCCTACCTGGTCCACTTGCCTTACTCACCCATCTCAAAACGGTATTACCTAATTCGCTGCGAGTAAGGCAACCACTGATTGCCGACGACCAAATCACTGAGCATCTCATTAACCGCCAGGCAAGTTTCATTTTCTCTAATCAGGAAATTCTGACGGCCGGCATTGAATCTCGCTTCATCGGTACTGAAAATCTCGTGGTCCATTTACAGCGATTCATGTACCGTGCGAACCAACCTAGCATCACGTTCGCCGAACTTAAGGGAATTAGCTTCGTGGTTCTAAGCGCAATCGGTATTTGGAAAGATATTATTCAGCAGGCCATCCCAGATGCTAAATTCTTATACCAACCCCAACGCACGGCCTTTACAGAAATCACTAAATACTCCGATTTCCCGTACTTCAGTACTAACTTTACCGCATTGGCGCCTCACCAGCTAGATAGCCAAGCCGATGATGACAATCGAGTCGCTATCCCGATTAGCGATACTCGTGCTCACATGCCAATCTATGTCAATTATCTTGTTAGCAATCGACAATCATTAATGCCCCTATTCAAGCAATTTGAAGCCGCGTGGCCAGCCAATCTCAAGCATACTTCCACGCCCTAGCAGCTACCATAGTTAAGCCGTTCGGTCTAAAACTGCAAAATTAAGTGTTACGCTCAATCACAGGGGGTATATACTGGTTGAAGCTCGCCCTCCCAGTTCTTGATAGCAAAAGAGGTCCACACGCTCGCTTAGCTAATCTAATGCGAGCGTGTGGACCTCTTTTCGTATTAAGTTTGGTTCGTTCAAGTCTTAATCTTAAACATGGACCCTAATGTGATGATTAGTTGCAGAAAAAACAGTTAAACAAGCATTCCACGCCAATCATCTTCTAACAGCAAGCCGTTTAGCAGATTTGAACTGCCGACCTCTTCCTTACCATGGAAGTGCTCTACCTGCTGAGCTAAAACGGCGTTAATTGACCCTATCCAGTATACCAAAAGCATGTTTAAATTCAAACTGTACTGGTTGACATTCAACGTAAAAAAAAGGAACCGAATTAACGATTCCTTAGGTTGCATGGCAACGTCCTACCCTCGCAGGGAGCGAT
>NZ_JAKZEQ010000057.1:0-10366 GCF_022549155.1 Lactiplantibacillus sp. ME-2 | reverse complement strand
ACACGTGCTTGTGGCGGAATAGGTAGACGTTTTAAGAGGCAACACAGGATGGTGTTGTTATGTAGGGTGCAAATCCCTACCAAGCACATTAAACGCGTCCACGGCATCAAAACGGGCAATCTCCAAACTGGCTCTCGCTTATTGGCGGGAGCTTTTGTATAGTTAGAGTAGTTTGGAGGAATTGAAATGGCACATATAAATTGGAAATTAATTATTGGGAGATTTGTGGCCCTAGGAGTGATACCTATAATCTTACTTGTTTGTATGCACTTTTTGAACTCTGTTTTTTTGGGTGATTCTAGTAATGATGGATGGCTTGGATTTTGGGGTGGCTATTTAGGAGCCTTGCTTGGGTTGTACGGCGTTCAAATGCAATTGAAATCTGAACAAAAAACACGTTTGGATGATAACCATCCTAAGTTTTACCTATTCTTTCGAATGTCGTTTGAACCTTCAAAGAAAGTGTATGTTCATTCATGTCAGCCCCGGGAGCTTTTAGGAAGTAAAGATCATCAAAAAAAGATGAAATTTGAATCAAAGTATTTTTATTCAGATTCAAATTTCATTTCGATAATTAATTCTAACAAGAAAAATGTTTACGATATCAGTATTTTAGTGACTAGTTTAGTTGCAGATAACAATGTTTGCAGTAAATATAAGAAATCAAGTGCGAATATTAATGGCAAAGAGGGTAAAGGCGATAATTCAGAATGGGATTCATTTAAAAGAGACACTAAGAATTGGAGTCTTGTGCACGAAAGTATCAAGGCTTCAAATCTGGAAAGCACTGAAAATGAGCTATTATTAGTTACTTATGCCCAGTTATATAACTATCCTAATGAGATTCAAAGCATTGACATTATTTTTCATACGAATAGCAATGAAATTGGATTGGCAATGTTTGAATTGATAAAAGATAAAAATGGAATTCTAAAATTATCCAATGTTCCAAAAGTGGAATATTTCCAAGAAGGTGTAGTAACACACGACCTTAGTGAGAAAGAGAAATTGTTTAATGAAAATTATAAAAATACAGATATTATGGTTGTAGATGAGAATAACAAGGAACCGTTTATTTGGGAAAAAAGACGGCAAAACAATAAAAGATGATGATAAACAAGCAAAATATCCGATTAATCAATAGATATCGGACGAGCAGTTAGTATTGGAAAGTAAGTCGTGATGGTATGAAATGACAATAATGATACACAGTAACTATGGGTACGAGCCGCCTGAATGGGTAGCTGCAGATGCCCGGCTAGATAGATGGTGTAAGGATAAGAAGCGTCGTGCTAAACAGCATGGCGCTTTTAGTTTGGAAAAGAAACGGAGAAAGCAACATGCCAAGGACAAGAAGATGCCGCTATCCTAACTGCCATGCAATGGTCACTTTCCCTGACCACTATTGTCAGCAGCACTATGAGCATGAAGCTGAGTACTTGGCTAGTCGGCAACGTTGGGCACGTAGCAATGACAAACAATACACACACAAGTACAACACGGTTACACGTTATCGTAATGAGGCTAAGCGTCAGCAATACAACTTCTATCGGACAAGGCAATGGTCACATCTAAGACAACAAGTCCTAGAGCGTGACCATTACTTGTGTGCTTACTGTAAAGTGCAAGGCGTTATCACACCTGCTAAGACTGTGGATCATATTGTACCGATTGAGTTTGACGAAACATTGAAAGCTAACGTTGATAACTTAGCTGTAATCTGTAGTAAGTGTCATCGTGCTAAGACGGACTGGGAACAACTAACTTATGGCACTGGTCAAGGCAATGAGTTGCAAAGTGTAAAGCCGATCAATGATGTATCAGCAATCGTTGTGTTAATGAATAAGGAGAGATGAATGTGGAACGTTCTAAAGAAGAATATGAAGCTATTGCAAACGAGATATTAGCAGTTCTTATGAACCCTGAATCGTTTGCATCATTTAACGAAACAATTAATGATTATAACGCTTTTGGAATTAAATACATTGTCAAATTGGTAAATGACAAGTCACCGGAATTAATGAGCTGTGTTTATGATAAATATAGATTCGTGGGAAAATCAGAATTAGAAGTAATTGGCAAAGTCGCACGATACGTCTATCAACACACGACCATTAAGAAGGATGGAGAATCATATGAAGTAGTTATGTCAGATGTTTTAAACCAGTCTAATTGGCATCCTAAGGAATAATAAAACAATCATGTATAATTTTGGTCACAACGGTAATTAAAACAACCCCCGCCCCCTAACACGTCCTAGGAAAAGCACACACATTGCCGTTATTTTGTGATAGAAACAATTTTTGAAAATTTTTAGGTAGGGGGGGTCAACCAATAATGAAAGGAGACAGATAAAATGAAAAAAGTGGATAAAGACGTCAACAACGGACAATTAACACGTACACCGCCAGCTTACTTAGGCCGGCAAGCTAAGGTCGTTTGGCGCCGATTAGTGCCTTTTTTAGAAGAAAATACCCCAGTTAAGCGCATTGATAGCGGGCTTGTGGAGCAATATGCTTCCCAATATGAGATTTATCGCAATGCGTATAAACATATTCAGGAAAACGGTGAAGTCCAAGCGATCTATAAAACGTTACAAGATCAGACCGGCAAAAAAATTGGTAGAGACTTCGTGGGCTACAAACGCAACCCGATGACTCAAATTTATGATTCGGCCGTTAAGAATCTAACGAAGTTAGGCGCTGAATTGGGACTATCTCCTAAGTCACGTAGTGATTTACTCAAGCTAAACTTAGATGATCACAAGGACAATCGGAGCGTCGCTGATCGAATGAAAGAATTTTTGGGAGGGTAAAAAAGACTACTTGTTAACGAAATGTTTAAAAGGAGGTGATTAATTTGCGCATTGATTTAACTCAAACCCATGATGTTATTGGAGCTTATCAATCATTAGACTGCTCAGCAGTTCGCCAACAATACACTGATCCAGGCACGAAATACGCTTTTGAAGTCCTGGATGAGAAGGTAACTGCTGGCTATCTGATTAAGTTAGCGGCTTTTCGCCATATCCGAGACTTACAACGTCAAGGTAGCGTTGACTTTCCGTTTGCTTACTCAGTAAAACGAGTGGATCAAGTACTTAAATTTGCTTCCATTTGTCCGAATGTTGATACAGGCGAACCAACCAAACTTATGCCGTGGCAGGAATTCATTATGGCTATGCTAATTGGCTGGCGTAATGATGACGGCGGCAAGCGTTTTTCACGGGCTATAGTTTCAGTTGCGCGAGGTTGAATGGCCAAGGTAAAACTTACCTTATGGCGATTATTACTGCCTACAGTTTTTTAATCGAATCGTTGGGACTATCTAACCAAGATTACTTAGTTTCATCAATTAATTACAAACAAACTAGTAAAATTCTGGGCTACATTAAGTCAATGTTAGCCAAGATTGCAACGATTGAACCATTTAAATCGTTGATTGCTGACAGCGGGCTAGATACACGGACACTGTCCTCACAGGCCGATCAAGTCACAATGAGCAAGACTAATAACAAGCTACGGGCGATTAGCCATGAAGCCGGTCAGTACGATAGTTTCCACTTCACAACTGCGATTTTTGATGAAATTGGCGAAATTAAGACGCGACAAAAGATTTCTAAAATTGTGTCAGGACAAGTCAAGGTGCGCAATAAGCAATTCATTCAAATTTCAACGGCATATCCTGATCCCACTGTTCCGTTTCACGATGATGAGCGTATGATTCAGCAAGCCATGGAACAAGATTATTTGCGCGATGCTGATACATATTTGGGGCTTATTTGGTCGCAGGACAATCTAGATGAAACTTATAAGCCTGATATGTGGGTTAAAAGTAATCCCTTACTAGATTTACCGAGCCAACGAGAAGTGTTGCTGAACGGCTTGACAGATAAGCGCGATTCTGACGCTTTGTCGGGCACACTCAACGATTTTCAAAACAAAAACCTTAACCTGTGGCTAGAACAATCGACCGACAGCTTCTTGAAACTGCCTGACGTTGAAAAAGCCATTGTGCCATCATTTAGTTTTGATGATCGGCAAGTTTATATTGGTTTTGACTACTCGATGTTTAGTGATAACACGGCACTAGCGTTTGTATTTCCTTATCGTGATAATAATGACAAACCACGATGGTTTATTTATCAGCATAGTTTTATTCCCTGGCAGAAAGCTGGTTCGATTGAAGCTAAAGAAAAGCAAGACGGTATTAATTATCGGGACTTAGCTAAAAAAGGATTTTGTACAATTAGTAGTCACCCTCAGGGACTCATCAATGATGAGCAGGTTTACCAATGGTTGCTTAACTTTGTTGAACGGCATCGACTGGAAGTTGTCTTCTTTGGTTACGACGCGTGGGGGCTAACGCCTACAATCAAGCAGCTAGATTTGAATTCAGGGTGGCCATTGCAAGCCATTCGGCAGCGGACTAGTGAATTGAAGGATCCGACTAAGTTTTTACAGACGATGTTTGTTGAAGGGTCAGTTGACCGACTAGATGATCGAATTATGGAAAAGGCGCTACTAAATGCAGAAATCTATGAAGATAAGATTGGCATTCAAGTAGATAAAGCTAAGGCCACGCTGAAAATTGACGTGGTTGATGCGTTAATTGATGCCTTATTCCAAGCCATGTATCACTTTGAAGACTTTGCAGATGTAAACAATCCTGACAAACAGGTCGAACGTATGAACGAAAAACAAGTTCTTGAATGGTTTAATAACCCGGAATCAGGATTGCTAGGAGATGATATTAATGATTTTTAAACAATTTTTTGCAACTATCTGGCATTACTTTGATGTGCTGTGTTTCATTCTAAGTATGATTGCTGGGGTATATGCAGCCTTTTTATTGGGGCGGGCACAGGGCGTTCTAGCAATTGCTGTCGCTTTGTTTTTAGTTGGCTGGCTTTCAGAAGTCGTAACAGCTGGCCAAAAAGGAGGTGATTAATAATGCCCTTTTTTGAACCACCAACGGCAATAAATAATTCAGTTAGTATTCAAAGCGTGCCAGTAGAAGACGATAACATCGTTAATTTTTTGTCACCAACTGGCAATAATGAGTATGTTAGTGCCAAAGATGCTTTGGAAAATTCAGATATTTATTCAGCGGTTAATCAAATATCTGGAGACTTGGCCACGATACAATTAATGGCCAATATGCCACGAGCACAAGGAATTCTAAACAATCCTAGCACGACAGCTAATGGTCACACGTTTTGGCAGTCTATGTATTCACAATTGTTATTGGGTGGTGAATGCTTTGCATATCGCTGGCGTAATCCTAACGGCTTAGATTTGCGCTGGGAATATTTGCGTCCAAGCCAAGTGCAAACCTACTTATTAGATGATGGCAGTGGTTTAACCTATACGGTTACCTTTGACGAGCCTAATTTGGGCGTTCTTCAATATGTACCACAGTCTGACATGATTCATATTCGCTGGGCTAGTACCGATGGTGGTATGACGGGTAACAGTCCATTAAAAGCATTGTCGAATGAGTTGCAAGTCAAGAGTTCGTCTAACAGTTTAACGTTGGCTGCATTGGCACGTTCAATTAGCGCTCCTGGCGTCCTATCTATTCAGCACGGTGGGCTGCTAAGTGAGAAGATGAAGGCCAGCCGTTCACGTAACTTCATGAAACAGGTGAACAAGTCAAACGGCGGCCCGTTAGTTATTGATCAACTTGAAGATTATAAGCCACTGGAAATGAAAGCCGATGTTACTAAGCTGTTAAGCCAAACAGATTGGACGAGTAAGCAAATTGCTAAAGTCTTTGGCATTCCTGATAGCTATTTGAATGGCCAAGGTGACCAACAAAGTAATATTGACCAAATTAAAGGCATGTACACAAACGCCCTTAATCGATACTTACAGGCTATTTTAGCTGAGCTGGATAATAAGCTTAACGCTAAGATTACGGCCAATATACGGACTGCTGTAGACCCATTGGGAGACTCATTTGCAGCTACCCTATCAGGGCTAGCTAAAGATGGCACAATTGCTAATAATCAAGCAACTTGGTTACTACAGCAGACTGGTTATTTCCCAGATGAAATGCCTGATGCTCAATCGATAAAAGGAGGTGATAATGATGACAAAGAAAGTGATGATTAAAGGCGATATTGTTGATGATCAAACAGCCGGCTTTTATCAGTTCTTTGGAATGCCAGCAGTATCACCTTCGGGTGTTGCTGACATTTTAAATGATGACGATGACGATGACGACGGTGATGATGAAGCACTTGAAGTTGATATTGCTTCCAATGGTGGCGATGTTTTTGCGGCTAGTGAAATTTATACTATGCTAAAGAATTATGCTGGCAATGTAACAGTTAATATTCAAGGCTTAGCCGCTAGTGCGGCAAGTGTGGTTGCTATGGCTGGCGATCACATCAACATTTCACCAACTGCTCAGATTATGATCCATAAGGCTTGGTCACAACCAGCTGGTAATGCTGACGATCTGGAGCATGAAGCCAGTATTTTAAATGGCATTGATCAATCAATTGCCAGCGCTTATGAAGCTAAAACTGGCATGGATCAAGCTGACTTGCTACAGCTAATGGCAAATGAAACATGGTTAACCGCTAGTGATGCCGTCGATAAAGGTTTCGCTGACGAAATTATGTTTGCTAATGATCAACAATTGCAACCGGTGAACGCTATTTCACACATTCCACCTAAATCTGCAGTTAACAAGTTGATGAATCTCATTTACAAGGCGGATAAGGATAAAACTAAGCCGTCTAAAGAAAAAAATACTACTAATAGTCAATCTGCTGAATTACGAAACAGCAAATTGGCTATTTTATTTGGTAAAAATCAAAAGGAGGCCAACTAATGGCTAATATTAATACAATGAATGATGCCTGGATTGCCCAAGGACAAAAGGTATCAGACTTAAACGACAAGTTAAACGCAGCTGTCCTTGACGACAGCTTTGATCAAGACAAATTTAAAGCAATGAAACAAGATCGCGACACTGCAGTTGCCCGGCGTGATGCTTTACATGAACAATTGGAAGAAGAACGCAAGGCGCAAGAAATTGCCAACATGGATGATAAGGACAAGACCCCACTTGATGATAATGAAAAAGACATCAAAGCCAAGTTCGTTGAGAATTTCAAAGGCATGATTAAGGGCGACCCGAAAGTTATGAACTTGGTAACTTCTGCTACCGACGGAGGTGGCAATGCAATTGGTTTGACTATCCCTCAAGATATTCAAACAGCCATTAACACATTGGTTCGCCAGTTCGATTCATTACAGCAATATGTTAATCGGGAAACTGTTACAACTCAAACCGGGTCACGGGTTTACGAAAAGTTTGCTGAAGTTACTCCATTAGCCAATTTAGATGATGAAACGGCTACCATTGGTGATAATGATGATCCCAAGTTATCGCTTGTCAAATATACGATTCATCGGTACGCCGGCATTACCACTGCCACTAATTCGTTGCTAAAGGATACGGCGGACAACATTTTGGCTTGGCTGTCTCAATGGATTGCTAAGAAAGTTGTTGTTACTCGCAACACTCAAATCATTGCGGCGATGAATAAAGCGCCTAAAAAGCCAAACTTGGCCAAGTTCGATGACATTATTACGATGATTAATACTGCTGTTGATCCCGCCATCAAGTCCACGTCATTCTTAATGACAAATACGTCTGGTTTCAATGAACTTTCCGAGGTTAAGGATGCTATGGGTCGTTACCTATTGCAACCCGATCCAACACAACCTGATAAATATTTAATCCGTGGGAAGCGAGTTGTAGAGGTAGCTGACAAGTTCTTACCTGACGTTACGGCTACGGCAGGAAAGGCTCATCCACTTTACTATGGTGATTTGTCGCAAGCAGTAACTTTGTTTGACCGAGAAAGTACTTCCTTATTGACTACCAATATTGGCGGTGGTGCCTTTGAAAAAGACCAAACTAAGATTCGTGTGATTGATCGTTTTGATGTTGAAGCCACTGATACGGAAGCCTTTGTTGCGGGTTCATTCAGTAAAATTGCTGATCAGCCGGCCAACTTTGCTGCTTCAACTCCCGGGAAGTAATTAGCCAACTATGTCGCCAATAAATAAACAGTACAGTAACAATCTGGGCGGCTAAGTAAGGATGTGATTTAAGTGGCAGCCGATTTAGAAACATTGAAATCATCTTTGCGAATTGACGGGGATGATGACGACAAACTGCTAAAAGGCTATTTGTCTGCAGCCACTAGCTACATTAAACAGGCCATTGGGGACGACAATAGCGTTCCGGGGTTCTATGAAATGGAAGGCGTGAATGACTTGTTTGAAACTGCTGTTTACGCCTTGGCTGGTTCATACTGGTATTATCGGACATCAATCACTTCAAACACTGTTAATCCAGTTGACTTAGTTGTTGATTCAATCATTGGCCAATTGCGAGGCCTGTATAATCAAAAGCAAGATGAGGTGGGCGGCAATGGCGATTAATCGATTAACTCCAGTTGACTTTAACCAACGTATACAGATTGGCACTGTTAAAACTGTTCAAAATCCTATTAATGGGACTAGTAAACAGACATTTGTTAGTCAGTTTAGTTTATACTGTGCACCCTATACACGATCGATTGCATCTTCGTATCAACTCACAGCTGAACAATTAGAGCAAGTAGTGGTCATTATTAGGCATAATCCTAAAGTTTATGAAGGCATTAAATGTCAGTATAAAGGTAAACTTTACGATGTCATCAATGACAGCATGGATGATTCCAGTAATTATCTGTCTTGCGATTATTTGACGCTCAAGCAGGTTACCAAGGGGGCCTAGCTATGGCAAACGATGATATGGCCGACCAACTAGCAAACTGGCTTAAAGACGTCCATAAGCTAGTCCCTAACGAGGCTGAACAAGAGAAGATAACCACAGCCGGCGCTAAAAAGTTAGCTGACAATTTAACCGAAGTCACGAAGAAGAAACACTATTCAAGTCATAAAGACGAGAAGTACGGGCACATGGCTGACAATATAAGCTATAACAGCAATGACATAGACGGTGAACATGATGGTAGCTCGATCGTAGGCTGGACCAATAAGTACCATGATATGAATGCCAGAAGACTAAACGATGGTACTAAGTACATTAAGGCTGACCATTTTGTCGATGAGAATCTATCCGACAGCCAAGATGATGTCTTTAAGGCCATGCTAGATGAATATAAGAAGGGGGACGATGACTAATGCTATTACCAGTATCACAGGTAGCCAGCCTAGTTGATTCCCTCAATTTAACGTGGCTCGATAAAGTTTACCTGAATACAATTCCTAAAGAAGATTTAGACAACACTGATTTAACAGTCATGCTATTACAAGAGACCGATTCAAGCCCGGCCTATCTTGCAAACAACACGTTTAAAGGGTTAGCAATGGGTGTTGAGATTCAAATCTTTTATAAGGTTAACTTAGCAGATGACTTTAACCCATTGGAAGCTGAGATAGCTTTGATGAAAAGCCTTAAAGCGGCCGGCTGGTTAATTGTATCTAGTCAGCACCACACAACTGACCCGGATACCAACCAAGTAACCAAAACAATTTATGTAGCTAAAAATGAAATGATTTAAAGGAGAGATATTTAAATGTCAAAACACAACATTGTCAAAGCAACTTTTGCTTTGCTAGACGATAAAGGCGACTTAATTAAAGACCCTGATAAAGGTCTATCTACTGATGGAATTTATGTTGCTGACCATCAAGGCGAAGGCTTCAGTCAAATCAACGTATCCACCATCGAAGCGGCTGGAACTCCCGGCTGGGGGAATGGACAAGTCAAACGAACAGCTTATGGTAAGTCTATGCCTACCTTGGCTTTAACCGCCTTAGACCTAGACTGGAAGGTTAATCAAATGCTAAAGGGGTTCACACAAAGTGCCAATACAGGTGCCTGGGTACGTCAACTACCTAAGCCACATGTTGCGATGATTGCCGAATCTCAATCACTAGATGGGGATATTTCAATTTATGAATGCTTCAACAATATCGAATTTGTTGAAGAAGGGTCTAACAACTCAACTGATACCAACAATGAAGCTGCTTACTCAACAGCTTTACACGGTACTGTCTTAGCGCCATTAAAGTCAACCATCTTCTTAGCTACCAACAAGGTACAACAACCTTATATGGTCGCTAAGTCGACTGATAAAGGCTTTGATTTAACCAAGCTATACGCTGAAGTATTTGGTGGCTATGTGTTAAGTCCATCGAGTGTAGTGCCTGGTGTAGGACTTGGTCACTAGCAACATTTAAAAGGCTCCCCTCAATTGGGTGGCTTTTTTAATACATGGCGAATTTACAATTGAAATGCAACACAAAGTAAAAAAATAAACCCATACCGG
>NZ_JAKZEQ010000056.1:0-10518 GCF_022549155.1 Lactiplantibacillus sp. ME-2 | reverse complement strand
AGCCTTAACATCTGCTTTATTTGGCATAAGTTACCCCTCCTCATCTTCAAAAATACCATTCAGTATGGGAGCCACTTTTGTTTGAATTGAGGTCGTGCCATAAAGGGCAACGTAACCGTCAGACAATTTTTGCCAAGCCACTTGATAATAGGCTCCGTTACCAGTGATTTCTTTTAGATACTTGTAGGTTCCTTTAGCCTGCAAAACTGGTAATTCACTCCCAATGACTTCTAATTTATTATCCATTTTATGATCTCCTTTGCTTTGCTAATCTCACCCGTTGTTTAGGTTTACTTTTGGCTTTATAAAAGTGAACCTAAACAACGGGTTCACCAACCCGCAACAACGTGCAGGGCGGTAGGCAGGTTCTAATCAAAATCAAAACTTAATTTATGACCGTCAAGTTTTAGCTTGGCGTCAAACGACTTACCTTTTTTGCTCTTGAAACCCTTTAATTTGCTGGTTTCCCCCTTGGTGACCAGCGCTTTAATTGCGGTCTTACCAAGCGTCTTGCTACTCCATTTCTTGGGTAGGGTAAAGTCCTCGCCTTGCTTGGGTTTCACAATGTAAAACTTTTGTTTATTTATGACAGTTACTTGTGGTGTTTCTAAGAACACCTCGGCAACTTTTTGCGCTTGCTGTTGGTGATTGATTTGTTGCTTAATGGCTGCATTGCCGGTTAATTGTGTGGGAACATCAGCGATTAACTTCGCCACAAACTTCTTGATTTGGCTCAAAAAATTATCCGGAGTGCGTTCTTCGGTACTGATTTGCTGTAACGCTTGCTCCCATTTAGCCGTCATTTCTGGGCTAGTTAGCAAGGGTTCGAGTTCAACCGCTTTACATAAAGTAATTCCGGCTTCACTGACGTGTAGCTTGTTCTTTTCAGTGACGAGATAGCCGCGTTTCTTTAACACTTCCAGCACATTGGCCCGGGTTGCACTTGTCCCAATGCCTTGCACATCTTTAAGAATCGCTTGGGCTTCTTCATCATCAAGCGTTTTGCCGGCGGTCTTCATGGCCGTAATCAGGGTACCTTCGGTAAAGGGTACCGGTGGTGTCGTTTCTTTTTGCGGTGTTTGCAGATTTGCTTGGACTTGATCACCTTGGTGAACGAGCGGTAAAGTTGCTACTTCTTGCTGCTCGGTTTTGGTTTCATCAAATAAAGCTTGCCAGCCTTGCTTAGTTGGGACCTTACCGGTTGCTTTAAAATTGGCGTCACCAACTTGGGTAATAATGGTGGTTTCCTCGTACTCGTACGGATCAGCAAACATCGCTAACGTCGTTCTTAAAACCAAGTCATAGACTTGTTGCTGTAATTTAGGTAAGGCAGCTAATTGATCTTTAGTCGGGACGACTTTAGTCATAATAATGGCATAGTGTTCTTCAACTTTTTTCCCATCAACATAGCGTTTGTTCGGAGTGGTATTGGTTAAAGCGACTGGCTTAGAGACCAAACCCAGATACTTCGTCAGATTAGCCACTAAATAATCAAATTCTTCATCAGTGATATAAGCACAATCCGTTCGGGGATAACTGAGCAGTTTGTCTTCGTATAAGCTTTGAATGGCCGCTAAGGTTTGGCTGGCGCTGGCGTGATAACGTTTATTCATGGCACTTTGGAGACTGGATAGTGAGAATAGTTGGGGACTAGCACGCTTTTTAGCCTGGTTTTGAATGCCCTTGATTAAACCAGCCTGTGATCCTTTCTGAACGTGTTTAGCTTGCATGAATGTCATTAGCCCTGTTTCGTCTTTAAATCGCTGATAGGGGTCTAATTTTGCAACGAATTTTTGCTAATTAGCAAGAATTTCAGCATTTAGTTCAAAATAGGGTTTCGGCTTAAAGGTTTTGTTTACCTGGT
Source organism: Lactiplantibacillus sp. ME-2 (assembly GCF_022549155.1). Classification (NCBI taxonomy): domain Bacteria; kingdom Bacillati; phylum Bacillota; class Bacilli; order Lactobacillales; family Lactobacillaceae; genus Lactiplantibacillus; species Lactiplantibacillus sp. ME-2. The sequence goes on along the minus strand of NZ_JAKZEQ010000056.1, from coordinate 8,654 downwards.
CTCTTTGATAGACCATACACAAGGCTGGCAGCTATACGTAACTAATCGAGCACGCTCTACGTACCAAATTTTTCTCAATATAAAATACATTATGGGCTACCATTCATACCAATTAACCAGTCGCTAATTTTGTGATTACAAGTGCATGCCCCAATCTTCATGCCGGTTCCGGGTTTGGTGTTGTCGCTGCTTTTTCGTCATTTCCCACTCGGTTTCTTTCAGTCCACGTTCTTGCTTTTGCCGTTGGTAATCTTCATCACGAGCATATAGAACAGTCATGATCGCATCACTAAAGGCCGTCTTTAAGTAATAGTCTGGACTAACTGGCTTGTAATTTAGCGGTTGATAATGTCCAATATTTACTTTTCTATACTGGTCGTCCTTGGCTTGTTGCCCTTTTAACTGCATTTGGATTTTCTCGATCTGACTGTTCTTAATCGTCGGATCGGCTTTGCATTCGCCAAAAAAGAGTTGTTTAGTGCCATCATGCTTTAAAACCCGTTGTAAGTGATGATTTTCTAACTGATCTAAGCTAAGCTGTCCCGATAAATAAGCTAGTCCTTGTTGATGCTCTTGGGGACTGAACACCTGTGGTGGATTTGCTTGCCACTGTTCAATTGTTTCAGCCTGACATGGCTTTAAAACAGGATCATAGTACATCACGGCTGTATAGGCTTGTTCCTGTTTAATCATTGGTAATTCATTAAAATTGCCGTTAGGAAAGGCTCTTCTTAAAACTTCCTGGTATTGGGTTTGAATAACTTGCTTAACAGCCATGATTGTTCGCAAATCTTTGACTGCGCGAGTAATCTTTTGCTGCTCGGTTGGTGAATACTTCTCTAGTAGACCTTGATCAACGCGTTCTAGACTTTCTAAGCTATCATCATGAATCATCAGCGTATATTTAAGCTCGATTTTGACTTCCTTTTCTTGTTGCATTAATAACTGCCAGCTGGTATATGGCCGCTTGGTAAAGGTCAATAATTGTCGGACCAATAAATCATCACGAATATTCATTAAACGTTCGTTTAATTCACTGCCTTTGAAAATCGTTTGTTCACTATTAGTTTCTTTAATCAATTCCCGTCGTTCAGCCGCGGTTGTCTGTTCAAAATCAAGCTCTGGATAAAGTTTTTTAGTCGTGCGATCAACTACTTTATTTAAGAGTTCATCTGCTTTTTTTAGTGAACTTTCTTGTTGGTTAATCGTCAATAATTGCTTAGTGACATCTTCACCAAAAGCGTGCTTAATTAAGGTACTGTTTTTCCAATTAAATAGCATGCGCCGCTTATCATCTAAACTTTCCAAACTAATATAAGTTTTCAGTTCGTGGCTTAACTCTTTGACCACTTTTTTCTCGTTAAACGAGAAGTGTTTACTTAGGCTATCCACGTGGCCTCGATTAACTACTTTCTCCTGCATATTTTTATAGCCAGCTTTGGACTTACGATAGTTCTTAACTTGTTGATTAAATGCCTTTCTTTCATGCCGTTTGCTATTGATTCCCTCGTGTTGCATTGGTGTGTCAGCTATTCCCTGTTCCACAAATGATTTTTCACTGATCCGATCAGGAAAGTTTTTTTGCTCCAAAGCCTGATTTACACTTGCCGCCCAATTGTGCCGCCATTCAGTTATTTTTTCTTTTTTATCCCAATCGACCATCAGTATCTTTCTACTCTTAGGGTACTTGCTAGTTCCGGTATATGTTTTGTTGCCATTATCATCTAAAATATATTGCTTTTTGCTCTTAATTCCCCATGTTCCATCTGAATTAAACGGCCGATTAGTTAACATCACATGAGCGTGCGGATTATCTGGGTGGTCGCGATGAATTGCCACGTCGGCTACCATGCCCTCATCAACAAAATTTTCTTGCACATATTTTGTCAGTAATTCTTTCTGTTCGGATTCACTTAATTCTACCGGTAAAGCCACGTTAAACTCTTTTGCATACCGTGAGTTTGATTTACGATCTTTCTTTTCAACTTCATTCCACAACTGCTCTCGATCACTCGCCCATTCAGGTGAATTTTTTGGCGTCAAAATAAAGCTTTCTGGCATGATCGATCGGGCATAAAAATAGTGGCGACCTTCCTTATCATCAAATAGCTTTTCACCACTTCGATAAGCGGCACTGGCAATCGCACTTCGTCCTTTACCAGCACTAATATTACTAAAACTCATGTGGAATATTGCCATGTCAGTCACCGTCTTCCTTTGATTCTATGGGTTTTGACCTTGTTGTCGCCATCGGCGACTTCTAATACAGGATTTTAGCACGATTTACCCCACAAGAATTTAGTGGGGTGTAAGTGCGCATTGACCTCGTTTCACTCGATCTACTGGTTCCCTTAACTCTACTTTTAGAGTATGACTTTCGCTTCGCTATTTCAAATTTAATACTTTGACTTAACGTTTTCCTTATGATATAGTATCCATGATTATTTTCAAATATGATTGGAGGGATAATCATGTCGCAAAGTAACTTAGAAAAACAAGAATCCAAATTAAAAGCCCTTAACCAAAAAATCAAGGACGAAAAAAATAAGATTGAACAACGATTAGGTAAACAAATTATTAGTCAAGCAAATTTAGATTATGCTAATTTGTCTAACGATCAGATTAAGCTTTTAGCCAAGCAATTTACTGAATTTTTAAAGGTAAAGTCCGTAGATCATTAACCATACGCGATGGGGAAATTCTATGTCTAATCAATATGAAAAACTAGTCGAGCAGCAAGCGCGTTTAAAACAAAAAATAGAGCGGGAAGATTTTAAATTACGGCAATCTAAATATTATGAAAGCCGGCAAGACCGCAAAGCTCGTTCTCGCCGATTAATTCAAAAAGGGGCTTTGCTTGAAAAATATTTTCAAGCTGATAACCTTTCGGTCGAACAAACCGAAGAGCTTTTAAAAACATTTGCCGATTACGTTAATGCCCATAAGCCGAATAAGCTCAAAAACGATCAACCTAATAACTAGGCCGATCGTTTTTATTTTCTGGATCATTTTTTGGCTTAATTTCTGGGTTTTGATCCGCAAAATCTTTTAATTGTTCTTGGATTCTTTTACCAATTTCGTCTTCAACTGATTTAAGCTCTAAGTTTGCTCTAATTTGTAATCCTTGAATGCCATTGTCATATGTCCACCGTTTAATTTTAGCCATGTCATTAGTTCGATAATAATTGGCAATTAGTTCGTTCCATTGATCCCACTTATCTAACGGCACATTGATTAAGCCTGCACCACCGTCAATCATAATTTTATTAGCACTTAAAGTCGCCGTCCTTTTGTTCCCGTCCCAAAAGATTTGTTGGCGCATATTATGATACATAACAGTCAATGCTTTATCAGTGGTCGTTGTTTGCGGATCAGCCAAAATTTTTTGTAAAAAGGATTGTTCTTGTTTTTCGTTAATTAAGGGTGGTTCAAAAAAGTCTTCACTGCCTAAATCAACTCCTCCTTTTCCTTGCCGTAATTCTCCTGGTACTAAGGCGTCTTCCGCGGCCACAATCTTGTTAATTTGTTTTTCCATGGTTAACGTTAAAGGGGCATTTTGATCAGTGATATATTGCCACCCACGCTTTAAGTTAACAATTGTCAAAATATCTTCAACAGGAACGCCTGCCACACTCATGCCGTCCATAATGGTTTGTGTTTGCGGCAAAGTGGTATTTACGCCTTCAAAGCGGGCATTAGTGTGCACTAGCTTGGTAAAATTTGTTCGAGCAAACCGTTTGTTTTCTGCAACTGTAAATTGATACTTGTCCATATATGCTTGTGTCTTAGTCATATTTTGTACCTCCTTTTCATTCCAACCACTGATTCATTGACTCGTCCATGTTAAATCACGAAATGCTTTTCGTTGATAATTTTTTCTTGCCGTTTATCTAAGAGGTAAGTGTGTAACGCGTCAAACAACTTGCGCTTATCAGGGTCTGGATTATGTGCTGCTTGTTCCCAAATGCCTTGAATATTGACTGTCCAGGGGTCAGCCAACAATTGCTCTATTTTTTCGACTTCTTTGCTTGGTTTGGTCATTTAAAAAACTCTTTCCCATCTTTCTAGATTAGTTATCGCCTATTCAGCTATTTAAGGCACCTATTTCAGCTTCTAAACGGTTTTAAACCAGTTTTAATATAATTATGTGTCGAACACTTAAAACGGCTTAGATGAGCTTATATGCTGTTTAATTCTAAAAGCGCTCATTGTCAGCGTTTTGCTCTTCGGGGTGTTTGGCCGCATATTCTCTAGCCGCTTGTTTATTCCACCAAACCCCAAATAGGTTTTGCATGGTGCCGTACAAGTAGTTTTCAACGTTCTTAATGTGCTTCTCATTGCTTCTAAGAGCGTTAAAGTAGCGTCTCAAGGCTTTGGTCATTAAAGGCTTCAGCTCATCATCATTTGGATTAAAACCCATATGTTTTTGATACAAAAGGTTTGCGTCCATTAATTCGTGTTTAATCTTATTGATTTTATTATTTGACCAGTTTCGTAAATCTTTTAGTTCATTGTTTGTGTATATGAAATATACGTTGTTATTTTCGTCAACCCAATTATTGCTTAGTGAGTAACTTAGACGATCGCGTAACACCGAATAAAGTAAAATGGCACTATCGCTAAGATCCTTATATTTTTCTCCTTGGAGTAAGATCTGCGGCAAAGCGTAGAACTTTACTTCATAGGCTCTTTTAGCATTTGTAAAGTTAAAGTTTGATTGATCCATAATAAAAGCTCCCTTTCTTAACTGACACAGGCCGTCTTAAAAGAGAGTTGCTAAAACATCTGACTTGTTTTAAAATACAAATCTGATATGCTTTAACTGAATTACAAAGCGAACATTGGACGTGATCGGCTTTGTAAATTCACCGGCATGTGTCTATTCTGGGTTGCCTATACGGCAACTTTTTTAAATTTCTAACAACAAAAATGGACTAAATAGCATTGGTTAGCTACTTAGTCCATTGGATTTAATTTGTTTTTAACTATCCTTCACTTGTCCCATAGGACTGGTTTGCGGTATAATTAATCTACAAATTAAGAACAATGTTCAGACGATTTTAACTTGGCGGTCTAAATTGTCTGAATCTAAGTAGCTCTCTATTAGCTACTTGCTAAACCTAAAATCCTCGATTCCTCGTGAATCGGGGATTTTTCTGTTTAGCTTGATCTCTTTATTTGGTTGTTAAATTAATCTTAGTCTAGCATAGCGCTTACTTACAGGCAACCGTATTTGGTTCAGTGCACTTTACTAGCTTTTACCTAAGCACAAATTAATCAAACAAATAAATTGTATGTTTACTTGTTTGATTAATTATTTATTTAATTACTAAATTGCATCTATGATTGAAGCTAAGAATTCTGAACGATTTTTAAATCCGTTTTTTCGGGCAGCCGTATCCATTTTTTTTAGTTGGCTTTCAGTAATTGAGAAGGTAACTGATCGCTTACGCTCTACTTCCTTTCGGCTGATATTTTTCAAAAATGCGACTGCATCTTTCTTGTTGTCTTTCAATGTAGTTTCGTAACTTTCTCTCATTTCTTCGTCTTTTTTATGATTGAATGAATCTAAACTCATAATCTAACTCTCCTTACTTGGTTTTATTTGCTAATTCTTGAAAAAGATGATCGGCGTGTTCTATGAACTTTTGATTTTGCTTTAAAATGGATTCATCATGATTGGCTGATTCAAATATTGAAGCGTGCCTTGCAGTAGCTTTATTAAAGAGCTCTCTTTCAGGAATTATAGTTGCGACTGTTTCATCGCCTTCTATGTGTTTTAGCAAATCGCGAGACATGCTTGTATTATGTCTAATCATATTACCGATAAAGAAAAGCTTTGCATCAACGTAAGTTTCGCCAGTTCGATAATCAAAAAGTGATTTTCTGAATTTTTCGAGTCGTGTTTCTAGGTCAAACTTGGCATTGTAGCCATGTTCACTGGGTGTAATGGGACTAAGCAGGTAATTACTGATAGCAATAGCGTTTTTAGTGATGGTGCTAAAATCTGGGTGCGTATCAATTAAGATATAGTCATAGTCGGTTAAGCTTAATGAATCGGAGTTATTTTTAAACCACATGAACAACATCATTTCTTTGTTACTGTTATTTTCTAGATAACTTCCTAAAACATCTAGGTCTATAAAACCGGCTATTAAATCTAGATTCGGTCCGACACTGTCAATTTTTACTTTTTGAGCATTGTCATTTTCTTTAAACGCTTCAGCGATGGTATTGTTTCGTCGTGTCTTTTCAAAAACGGTTGTTAAATTGCACTGATGGTCTAAATCGATTAATAGAACCTTCTTACCATGTTTGGCTAACCAATCACCATAATTTAAAGTCAAGGTTGTTTTACCAACACCACCCTTGATAGCAGTAAAAGTAATAATCTTCATCTTGATACCTCCTCCATCTAGCTTAATTATATCATTAGCAGACAAACAAATAAACAATTTATTAAATAATTAATGCAATGGTTTTGGCCGGCTTAATCACGTACTTCAGCAATATCAACATCACTCATTCTCGGCTGATAAGGCTTAAACTAGTCTGATATGCTTAACACTTCTTTACTGTATATTAATTTAAGTGTACACCGTCAGGCTTTTTTACTGTCTAAATTTAACTAGCACCACGCGTATGAGTATTATAATTGAAAATACTAAAAATAAGACTTATGGTTTGCTTGTAAATATTTTTATATAATTCGTAGACTAAGATTTTGCTACTTTAGGAGGTCGATGAACAATGAAAAACAGAAAATTAGGGTTAGTTCTATTGGCAAGTGCAATTTTAACTGCCACATATATACCAACAAGCAGGGCTTCTGCAGATACTACCCAGTTAAAACAAACTAATGTCATAAAGGATGCTGATCAAACAACTGAAACAGCAAAATTATCAGATTCAGAAAATAATCAATTGACTGAGAATCAAATTAATCAACTTGATCCATATGTAAAAGTTGTTAATAATCAATACGTATTACAGCTCCCTGAAAATAATAATGTTTCTCAAAGCATGGTTACAGAAATAGAAGATGAGCTTTCACAAGTCAATGCTGACATTAAAAGCAACGGCTATACTATCAAGACTAATGATAAGACATATGGAGCTTCAACAAGTGCAGCATTCGGTGTAGTATTGGCCAAGTCTTCATCAAATCCAACTATTAAACGTTTTTGGTGGGGGATTAGGGTGTATATGCGCAATAAGACAGCAGTAAATAAAGAGATAGCAGAATTCAAAAATGGTCAAGCTATTGCTGAATTTGGATCACTTGTATCTCCACCAGTCGGAGTTACCCTTTCTGTCTATTTTAGCAATATAGCAGATCACCTGACTAATATGAGAGATGCTCATCCGCATAGTAAACTTTATATGGACATTAATCGTTTTGGCGTTTATAAAATCAAAACGTATTAATTTAGAGAGCCTGTCTAAATTATGTTCCATAGTGCTAATACAAATAAGCAACGTCTAGGAGGAATATAAATTGTCATTAACTGAATTGGGAAGCTTTGTACTGCTTATCTCATTGGTATACTGGTGGTTTTTAATGTGGCATTCATTTAAACTAACCAGGAAAACGTTAGTAATTTTAAATACCGTTGGCACTGCCTTAATGACCGTTTTGACGTGGCCCATCACCTATGGAATGTTACTGATTCCGATTTTAATTATTTACGCTGTATCGACTTTTATCATCTTTAAATTACCACTGGCAGCCAAATAGTATGAGAAAAAGCTTTTGGCTTCGCACAACCCTAGTTGTAATTCTTTTAATCATACTGTGGGCAAGTAATCACTACGATTTTCCATATCATGATTTAGTTGGTTATATTCTGGTTGTTGTTGGCGTATTAGTTGGGATCTTAGGTGATCGTGTTGACAGTAGTAGGAAAAAATAAGAGGCTGTGACATAAGTCTCCACAAATAAGGCGGTCCAGTGAGAATCCGAAGATTCTCACTGGACCGCCTTTTGATATAATGGAAAATAAAAAAGGCATCGGTCACACCCGATACCCACAGAAACAATCATGGTAGCGATGTCTTTGGGAACTAAGTTATTTGATCAAGTTGGCGCAGTTTCGGTTACTTTGATTGGCCTCTTAGTCATAGCAGCTAGTTTACTACTCTTGTCGTTTATCACCACCACAACGCCTAAAGCTGTTATCATTACTTTCCTAGTGATCAACGGTGTTGGTTTTGGGTTCTCTTCGGTTTCGTTAGTGGTCTCGGTTAAGCATTTGCCCAAAAATAAAAGTGGGATTGTTTCAGGAATTGTTAATGCAGCGCGTCAAATTGGCACCTGTTTAGGAATTGCAATTCTAGTAATGGTCTTTGATAATAATGTCAATACAGCTAGCAGCATATGCATCAAGATACCATTCAAATTGTTGATCGACAGCAATTATCACCAAAAGTAAATAAAGTGGCTCATCAACAATTGAACAGCCTATTTTCCACTACTGGATCAGCCAAATTAACAACTAAAAATAAACAGACGAGCCTAAGACGTGCCCTTAAACAGGCGGTCAAATCTCAAGTTGGTTTACCACAGCCCCAAAAGGGAACTGATCTTCACCAGGTCTACCAAGCCCAGAAGAAGTTAGCACTAGCTACTGACAACTTAAAAGCGGGTAACCAGC